>NZ_JBHXFA010000104.1:0-27858 GCF_042724175.1 Streptomyces sp. NPDC127084 | reverse complement strand
GCACGGAGAACCGTGCAGGCCGGGCGGCGGCACCCAGACACCAGCGCGTCAGGACCCGCGTACCAGTGCCAGCACCTCGTCGCGTACCGCCGCCATGGTCGGCTCGTCGCGCGCCTCGACGTTCAGCCGCAGCAGCGGCTCGGTGTTCGAGGGGCGGAGGTTGAACCACCAGTCGCCAGCCGAGACCGTGAGGCCGTCGAGGGTGTCGATGGTGACGCCTTCCCGCCCGGCGAACGCCTCGCGGACCAGGGCGGTACGGGCGGTCTGGTCGGCGACCGTGGAGTTGATCTCGCCGGAGCCGCGGTAGCGGTCGAACCGGGACACCAGCGAGGACAGCGGGCCGTCCTGGTTGCCGAGCGCGGCGAGGACGTGCAGAGCCGCGAGCATGCCCGTGTCGGCGTTCCAGAAGTCGCGGAAGTAGTAGTGCGCGGAGTGCTCACCGCCGAAGATCGCGCCGCTGCGGGCCATCTCCTCCTTGATGAAGGAGTGCCCGACCCGGGTGCGGACGGGCGAGCCGCCGTGCTCGCGCACGACCTCCGGCACCGACCAGGACGTGATCAGGTTGTGGATCACGGTGCCGCCGGGGTGCTTGTCGAGCTCACGGGCGGCCACAAGCGCGGTGATCGCCGACGGCGACACCGGCTCGCCCCGCTCGTCCACGACGAAGCAGCGGTCGGCGTCGCCGTCGAAGGCCAGGCCGATGTCGGCGCCCACGGCCCGCACCCGGTCCTGGAGGTCCACGATGTTCTTCGGGTCCAGCGGGTTCGCCTCGTGGTTGGGGAACGTGCCGTCGAGCTCGAAGTACATCGGCACGAGGTCGATCGGCAGCGAGGCGAACACGGTCGGGACCGTGTGGCCGCCCATGCCGTTGCCCGCGTCCACCACGACCTTCATCGGGCGGATGGCGGACAGGTCCACCAGGGAGAGGAGGTGCGCGGCGTAGTCCTCGAGCGTGTCGCGCTCGCTGATCGAACCGGGCGTCGCCACGGCCGCCGGGGCTCCGTCGGCCATCCACCCTTCGGCCAGGGCGCGGATCTCGGAGAGGCCCGTGTCCTGCCCCACCGGCGCCGCCCCGGCCCGGCACATCTTGATGCCGTTGTACTGCGCGGGGTTGTGCGAGGCGGTGAACATGGCGCCCGGCAGCCCGAACCGGCCGGAGGCGAAGTACAGCTGGTCGGTCGAGCACAGTCCGATGAGCGTCACATCGGCGCCGCGGTTCGCCGCACCGCGCGCGAAGGCGGCGGAGAGGCCGGGCGACGACGGGCGCATGTCATGGCCTACGACGATGGCGTCCGCACTTGTCACCTGTACGAACGCGGCGCCGAACAGTTCGGCCAGCGGCTCGTCCCACTGATCGGGCACCACCCCGCGCACGTCGTACGCCTTCACGATCTGCGACAGATCAGCAGCAGCAGAAGCAGCCACGGCCCAACCTTCCTGAAGTCTCTGCGGTCACCTCAAACTACCCGTAGAAGGGGGGTACGGAGCAGAACACACAGATGGTGCCAAGGAAGCCGAAGGCGGGTCACAGGCCGGCGCGCCCGGTCGCGGGGGAACGGAACGGCGGGAGTGGCGGTCTCAGGAGTCCGGCGACCGCAGCACCCGCAGATGGCCGCGCCGTGCGACTTCCATGGGTTCGCGGCGTACGCCTCCGCCGCCCGCCTGCGCGGCGCGCTCCTGGGGACGGGCCGCCTCGCGGACCGCGTTGGCCAGGGCTTCGAGATCGTCGCCACTGGGCCGGGCCGGGGCCGATCCGTCCGAGAGCCGTACGACCTCCCAGCCGCGGGGCGCGGTGAGGCGCTCGCCGTGTTCGGCGCACAGGTCGTAGCAGTGGGGCTCGGCGTAGGTGGCGAGCGGGCCGAGGACCGCGGTCGAGTCGGCATAGACGTACGTCAGCGTCGCGACGGCAGGCCGGCCGCACGCGGTGCGCGAACAGCGACGTACAGGGCTCACGACGTTGGACGGTACCGCACTCTTGAGCGGGCTGCGACGACTCTCCACCAGGTCACTCCCCCGTGTCGTGCTGTGACGTCCGGCACAGACGTCTTCGGAGTGCCCATTCTGACCTGCGGGGGAACCGGCGTGCGCACACGAGTGACCTATGTGATCCGGTCACCGTCCACCACATTTCGCGTCAATCACGGCGGCATCCATGGTCGTGGAGAGGCATGGAATCGAGCCCAAGCTTGGCCGGAACGCTCAATAAACGACACGTCGAACCACACGTCAAGCGACACGTCGAACAGCAGGTCACCCCTGCGGAACGACATGGGGCACGTGCGGCCGACTGGCCCGGTGCCCGGGCGCTCCGTAGAGCTACCCTGCGTCAGTGATGGACAGTCCCGTACCACCCCGCCCGATCGAGCCCAGGGAGCCGCGGCCACGCCGCCGTGATCGCCACGGCCGCGGTATGCGGGGGCCCGTCGCGCCGCCGCAGGTGCCGCTCGCCGCGAGCAGGGCGGAGACCTTCCGCGATCTCGTACGGGATTCGGTCGAACGGCTTGAGCGCCGCTGGCCCCAGCTAAGCGATGTGGAGTTCCTGGTCGTCGAGGTTCCGAGGTCACTCGACGACACCGACACCGTGCCGCTCGGCAGCTCCGTACCCGCGGGCAAGGGACAGCCCGCCCGGATCGTGGTCTACCGGCGGCCCTTGGAGATCCGCACGAAGAACCGCGACGAGCGCGCCCTGCTGGTCCATGAGGTGGTCGTGGAGCAGGTCGCGGACCTGCTGGGGCTGTCGCCCGAGTCCGTCGACCCCCGGTACGGCCAGGAGTAGCTCAGCCGCCCGGGGCGGAGTGCCTCAGCCGCCCAGGACGGAGAGGTCCTGCTCCGCCCCGGGGACCTGAACGGTGCCGCGGTCGTCGGGAAGGGTCTGGATCGTGAACATCTCGATCCCGCCCTGCGGCAGCATCAGTGTGCGCGCCGCGTGCACCGGGCCGCCTGACTGGGGTTCGATGGTCAGGGCGTACGCCCCCTTGAGCCCGGACGGCACCGGCGGGGTGACCGCGAGTGTCGTACCTGCCTTCACCGTGTAGGTCTGGACGGTCTGCCCGCCCGCCTCGGTGCCGGCGGATGCCGTGACCTTGACCTTGGCGGTGGCGGTCGGCGCCGTCAGCGACAGCAACGAGCCCTTGGCCCGGTTGTCGGCCGCCGTGGCGCGCCCTGTCACGGGTGCCGTCGCCGGGAGGAAGGCGATCTCCTGCTTGTCGCCCTTGCCCCGGGTGATCTGGAGCGCGGCGACGACGGGGGTCGCCTTCCCGTTACCCGAAGGGCTGAGCAGCAACGAGCCGGGCTCCCCCTTGGTGACGTCCTTCAGGTCGAGGGACGCGGTCATGCCCGACTTCACCCGCAGGCCCTCGGCCCCGGCCGGGGTGATGGTGCCCGACGACGTGGCGAGCCGCAGTTTGAGGTCGGCGTCGTCGTCGCCCGGAGCGAAGGCCACCAGGCGTACGGACGTGGCGTCCTTGGGGATGCCGGGAAGCACCAGGGTGCTCGACGGGTCGGCGGACGCGGCCAGCCAGTCACTGCCCGTCGTGTCGCCCGCCCCGCGCACCACTGCGCCCACCCGGCCGGTCCTGGTGGTGACGTGTACGGTCACGTCCTCCGCCTTGTCGGCCGTCAGGGTCGGCAGCAGTACGGGGACGCTGCCGCCGGCGGGTACCGGGATGCCGTCGGTCAGCTGGGACTTGAGGGCGCCGTCCTTGCCATAGAGCTCGATGTCGGCGACGGCGGCGGTGTCGTCCGGGTTGGTGAGGTGCACATAGTCCTGCCGGTCCTTGGCAAGGCTGGCGCCGGGGAACCAGAAGTCGGTGTCGGGCGCGGTGCAGCTGATACCGAGCACTCCGCGCCCGCTGCCCGCGGGCACCGTGGTGGTCTGCTGGGTCGTCCAGCCCGGGGCGAGGCGGCCGGTCGCGGTGCCGACCAGAGCGGGTGAGTCGCTGCCGGACTCCTTGGCGGCGACCGGCTTGCCGGGCTCCTTGAGAGCGACCACCGGCTTGCCTGCCTTGCCGGTAGCGGGCTGCTTCGCACCCTTCGCGGCGCCCGTCTTCTTGCCGGTCGGCTGCGCGGCGCCCTGCGTCGCGTCCTTGAGCGTCGACACGGACGGTTCGAGTGCTGCCGTGGACCGCCCATCCGTGTCGGCCGCGGCACCGGCCGGGGTGAACGAGGTGTACGCGGTCTCCGCCACGTCCGATGTGCTCGGCGCCGGGCACAGCAGGCTCGTGCGCTCGACCGGCAGCCGGGCCGAGGTCCGCGTCGCGGCGGCCGCCGCACCGCCGCTGTCGGGTGCGGTGAGCGCGGCGAGCCCGGTGGCGGCGGCGAGAGCGGTGACGGCCGCGCAGAGGGAGAGGGTCGTGCGGTTCACTGGTTGCTGCTCCCGTCGGGACGCTGCTCGGTCTCATAGCCGTACGGGTCGTACGGGGCGTTCCGGTACGGGTCGTACGGCTGCTGCGACGGCTGCGGCTGCCCGTACTGCTGCTGCTCCGGCACGTACCCCTGCCCTCCGTACGGGTCGTACGGCTGATACGGCTGCTGCCCGTCGTAGGTTCCCGTGCCGGCGTATCCGTACGTCTGCTCGTCGTACGGATACGGCGTCCCGCTGCTCTCGTGGCTCACGTCGCCGTCCTGCCGCTGCTGCGGAACGGCCGCGTACGGTCCGGGCTCGAACTCGGGCGCGACCGCGGCCTCGGCTTCCGCCGCCTGCGCCCGCAGCCTGCGCGCCCGGCGCCCCTCGCCTTCCACCGGCTCGGCCGGCACCGCGGCCTCCTCCTCCGGCAGGTCGTCGTCGATCTCCCGCCGCCTGCCGGGCAGCGCCAGCACCACCAGGACGACGGCGAGCAGGCCCTGGGTCCAGAGCCAGGCGGTACGGGTGACGGGCTCCTCGTACACGAGGTCCAGCCGGCCGCCGTCGGCCGGGAGTTCGAAGCCCTGGGCCCAGCCGTCG
The DNA here is from genome assembly GCF_042724175.1 of Streptomyces sp. NPDC127084. Classification (NCBI taxonomy): domain Bacteria; kingdom Bacillati; phylum Actinomycetota; class Actinomycetes; order Kitasatosporales; family Streptomycetaceae; genus Streptomyces; species Streptomyces sp. NPDC127084. The sequence continues at coordinate 22,916 of NZ_JBHXFA010000104.1, read as the reverse complement.
ACCGTCGTCTTCGGCAGGGCGCGGCCGTCGAGGGTGGCCTGCCAGCCGTCGTCGGCGCGGTCCGCGATGCGCAGCACCCGGCCCTCGGCCCCCTTGGGGATGTCGGTGTGGGCCTCCACCGGGCCCGCGGCCACGGGCACCGGCTCCGCCGCGTCGGCGCCTGCGGCGTCATTCGCGCCAGAACCGGCGGCTTGTGCCGCTGCGTTCGTGCTGTCGCCGCTACCGCTCACGATGACGGCGCGCGCGACCTGGCGGTCCACCCGCCACAGCGCGCTGCCGTCGAGCTGGCTGAGGCGGTAGAGACCGGGCGTGGCGTCCAGGACGCGGCCGAACTGGCGCGGCGCCCCGTCCCGCACCAGCACGTACCTGATCGCGAAACCGCTGAGCTGGCTGGTCTGGTCGGCTCCGGACCCGGCGACAAGCCGGGCGACGATCTTGTCGAGCCGGGCGTCGCTCCCGCCCGCCCGCGCCAGCTCGGCGTCGCCGAGCCGGGCGCCCGAGCCGCGGACCAGGCTGTACGACACCTGGTCGGGCGAGCTGCCGCCGAGTACGAGGGTGCGCGACTGGTCGCGCGTGTCGCTCTCCTCGGCGACGAAGGCGGGCACCTGCACCGGGTCGCGCCGCTCCAGCGGGCCCGCGGCCCCGCTGACCATCCAGTTGACGGCGGCGAGCAGCGGAGCCACGCCCGCCACGACGGCGATGAGGCCGGCGGTCGGCTGACGCCAGCCGAAGGACTGGGCGGCGACCCGTTCCCGTACGCCTTCGGCGCCCATCACCGCGGCGGCCAGCAGGGCGGCCCCGTAGACCAGGGTGGCCGGTCCGGCCCAGCCGGAGCCGTTGGCGAACGCGGCGAACACCAGACCGGTCAGGGCGATGGCCCAGGCTGTGCGGATGGCGTGCCGCCGCTCTTCGCGGAGCAGGGCGGCCAGCGCGGCCAGCACGATGCCGATCAGCACCAGACCGCCGAGGGTCTTGGGACCACCCGGGCTGATGCCGAGCAGATCGAGTGCCCCCGCCGAACCGGGCCCGAAGTCCAGGCCTGCCTCGCGGAAGAAGTCGGCGGGGCTGCTCAGCAGGGACAGCGACCAGGGGGCGAGGACCAGCAGGGGGGTTCCGACGACGGCGAGGGAGCGCAGGGCGTACGCGGTGAGATCGGCGCGCCGCAGTACGAGCGCGGCGACGGCGAGCACGAGGGCGATCGGCCAGACGATGGGGGTGAAGGCCATCGCGAAGGTCAGCAGCAGGGCGTAGGCCCAGGTGGCGCGCCAGCTGCCGAGGGCACGGTCCGCACCGCTGGTGCTGTCGCTCGCGCTTCCGCTCCCGCTGCCGCCGAATCCGTACGCCGCGAGTGCCGCGCGGGCGATCAGCGGCAGCACCACGACGAGCACGGCGGTGCCGAGTCGGCCGGTGGCCAGCGCGCCGGTCGCCGCGGGCAGGAAGGCGTAGGCGACGGCGGCCCAGGCGCGCAGCAGCCGGGACTCGACGAGCGGCCGGGAGGCGAAGTACGCCGTCACCCCGGCGAGCGGAACCGAGCAGACCAGCAGCAGGGTCAGGCTGAGGCCGGTGGAACCGAGCAGCAGCCCGGACAGCGCGGCGAGGATCGCGAGGTACGGGGGCGCCGTCTGGGTGCCGCCGGTGCCGAGCGGATGCCATGTGTCGGCGTAGCGCCCCCACAGCTCCGGCACCGACTCCGGGGCCGGGAGCAGCGCGCCGCCCGCGAGTGCCCCGCTGGTGAGCAGCCCGCGACAGGCGACGAGCGAGACCAGCAGCAGCACCGCGAAGAGGACGGGTCCCGGTTTGCGGGCGATCCGCTTGAGCCGGGCGAACTGCTCGATCTCCAGGAAGTCCGCGTCGTCGCCGCCGGGCCCGGACTCCACGGCGCCGTGCCGTGAGCCCGACCCCGAGGCTCCCGACGCGTCGGAGGAGCGGCCCGCTCCGAGGCTGCTCGCGATCTGTTCGGCGGTGGCGCGGATGGTGGCGCCGGGCGGCGGGAACAGCGGCCTGAGGTCGGCAGGGTGCACCGCGGGCTTTCGGCGCCTGCGCCGCGCGGCGAGGAGCCGCCCGGGGCGGAGCAAGGTGCCGGAGAGTCCCATCACCTCGTCCACGGCCTGGCCGGGGGCCTTGCCGACGAGATAGGCGAGGGTACGCAGGAGGGTGCCGACGACGAGCCGCACCAGTACGAAGGGGAGGGCGCGGCCTCGGGCGTTGGCGAGCAGGGTGTAGACGGCGCCGGCCTTGTCCACGCGGTGGGGCGAGGCACCCTGCCGTGTGAAGGGGATCGGGGAGCCGGTCCCGGTCGAGGAGGGGCGGCCGTCTTTTGGCTGCCGTGAGAAGGAACGCCCGGCGCTGTCGACGGTCCGGCGCTCGCGCGCTGCGGCCTCCGCGTGGCGCAGCACGGCGCTGGGAGCGACCAGGACCCGGTGGCCCGCGGAGTGGGCGCGCCAGCACAGGTCGACATCGTCGCGCATGAGGGGCAAACGCCGGTCGAAGCCGCCGAGCTCCTCCCAGACGTCACGGCGGATGAGCATGCCCGCCGATGAGACGGAAAGGACGGTGCGGACCTGGTCGTGCTGGCCCTGGTCCTGCTCGCGGCGGTCGAGACCGGTCCACCGGCGACCGCTGTTGGCGATGGAGACGCCGGCCTCGAGCAGTTGCTTGCGGTCGTACCAGCCGCGCAGCTTGGGGCCGATGATCGCCGCGTATGCGTCGGAGTCGGCGACGCGCAGCAGTTCGGCGAGCGCGTCGGGTGCCGGGGCGCAGTCGTCGTGGAGCAGCCAGAGCCACTGGACCGGTTCGCCGTAGGGCAGTTCCGGCATGTCGTACGCGTCGTCGCGCCAGGTCCTGGTGACCGGGTCCCAGCCGCTGGGCCGCTTCAGATAGGGCAGGTCGTCGGGGGTGGGCACGCCCGCCGCACGGACGGCTTCGTCCACGGCGGCGCCGAAGCCCGAGCGGCGCGCGAGATGCAGCACCCGGTCGGAGCCGAGCGCTTCGGTGAGCAGCCGCGCGGAGTCGTCGGCGCTGCCTGTGTCGGCCGCGATGAGGTTCTGTACGGGGCGTTCCTGACCGAGCAGCCCGGTGAGCGCGTCCGGCAGCCAGCGAGCACCGTCGTGTGAGACGAGGACGGCGGTGACGACGTGCTTCGGAAACTCGGGTGGGGTGGCGGGAACAAGCACAGGTGGGGTGGCGGACATCGAGGTACGGGCCCTCCGGCCGGGGTCACCCCGCGAGGGGCGCTGAAGCGTCTGGGACGGGCCCCCACACTAACGGTAGGAAAAGTCGTTGGAGCCCCGAGCGCTGCGATGGAGGGTCCCCGGAGGTCCGCGGACGTCTGCGGTGTGGCCGATCCGCGTCAGTCCGCGCCGGTCCGCGCCGGTTGCCGCGGTCGGTATCAGTCACTTTCAGCCGGCGTCGGTCCGCACCGGCCCGTATCAGCAGGGCGCCGACCTGTGCCTGGCCCCGGCATCGAGTCCGCGCCGCCCGGACCGCGTTCGATCAGACAGCGGCCTTCTTCAGTCGACGCCGCTCACGCTCGGACAGTCCGCCCCAGATTCCGAATCGCTCGTCGTTGGCCAGGGCGTACTCAAGGCATTCGGAACGGACTTCACAGGCCAGACAGACCTTCTTGGCCTCGCGAGTGGAACCGCCCTTCTCGGGAAAAAAGGACTCGGGGTCGGTCTGGGCGCACAACGCGCGCTCCTGCCAGCCGAGTTCCTCTTCCGCGTCTTCGACCAGCAGTTGTTGGAACAGCTCGGTCATGTGCGCCCCTCGTCTGTCATTGCGTCCCCGTGAAGCAGCCGTTACCGATTTCGGCCGAACGACACGAGTGAAATTACAAGTGTGTGGATCCGGGCCAGTCAAGCCGAGATCTGCTATTGCGCCCCGTATTCACCCTGCGGAACCAAGGCCGTGCGGAAAGTGTGTAAATCACAAGAAATAAGACACTCACCACCGCCTCACCCACGCGCGCTCCGCACCAACTCCTCCCTGCTTCTCCTCTCCTCAACGAGCCCTCGGGGAGCCGGTATGCACCGACCTTCCGAAAAGGAGGACGCCGAAGTGTTCGATCTTGTTGCGATCCAGCCACACAAGCGATCCGGATCACAGTCTGATCACGAAGGTCCGACGACGTTTGGGAGTGCGACTGCTGCGCCATGTCTCCGGCCACGCCCACGCACAAACCTTTCTCCGAGCGGAGTAACCGGATGAGGTGAATCAATACCCCCAAATCGGTCATTGGGTTGACATCCCGGCTCCGATTGGCCACCTTGGGGGCATGCCAGCGACTGCAGCGCCTCACGCGACCCACCTCGGTGGGTTCCGCCGCGCTGCCCTGACTCGCTGTTGCTGTTGCTGTTCCAGCTGTTGATGCCCCAGCGCTCCGGCTCACCTCCCCGCTCGCCGTCCTTCGCGGCCGCCACGGGGTTCGCGACACCCCAGCTCTGACTCCTCTTCTCTTCTCCGCCGAGGAACCACCGCACTCCATGAACAGCAACAGCGACGTCCAGATCGCCGGCGACATCCTCGAGGTCCAGCACCTCCTCCAGCCCGCACGCGAGCACCCCGCGACCGTGGCCGAGTTCGCCGGGCTCGCCCGCTCCATCGCCGCCGACCGCGGCCAATGGGCGCATCTCGTCCGATACGACGCCACCACCCGCTGGTACCACCGGCTGCGCACCGGCCCCGGCTACGAGGTCTGGCTGCTCTCCTGGGTGCCAGGACAGGGCAGCGGGCTGCATGACCACGGCCGGTCGTCCGGTGTGCTGACCGTCCTGGACGGCGAGTTGGCGGAGCGCACCGCCACCGCGACGCGCACCCTGGCGCCGGGGGCGCAGCGGGTGTTCGCGCCCGGATATGTGCACGAGGTGGTCAACGACTCGCTCGAACCGGCGGTGAGCCTGCACGTGTACTTCCCGGGGCTCACCGAGATGCCGATGCACACCGCCGCCCACTGCACAGCCGCCCACCAGGCCCCCGTCACCACCTGATCACCGCCCGGCCACACCCCTGCCGATCACCACCCCCACCGGCGCGGACCGGGCACTGACACACTGTCCTCATGCGCATTGTGGTTCTGGCCGGCGGTATCGGCGGTGCTCGTTTTCTCCGTGGTCTCAAGGCAGCGGCGCCCGAAGCCGACATCACGGTCATCGGCAACACCGGTGACGACATCCATCTGTTCGGACTGAAGGTCTGCCCCGACCTCGACACGGTGATGTACACGCTCGGCGGCGGCATCAACGAGGAGCAGGGCTGGGGGCGCGAGGACGAGAGCTTCCAGGTCAAGAGCGAGCTCGCGGCCTACGGAGTGGGCCCCGAGTGGTTCGGGCTCGGCGACCGCGACTTCGCCACGCACATCGTCCGAACGCAGATGCTGGGCGCGGGCTATCCGCTCAGCGCCGTCACCGAGGCCCTGTGCGCCCGGTGGCAGCCGGGTGTGCGGCTACTGCCGATGTCCGACGACCGGGTCGAGACCCATGTCGCCATCGAGGCGGACGGTGAGCGCAAGGCGATCCACTTCCAGGAGTACTGGGTCAGGCTCCGGGCCTCCGTCGACGCCCACGCAATCGTTCCGGTCGGAGCCGAGCAAGCCAAACCCGCCCCCGGTGTACTGGAGGCGATCGGTGCCGCTGATGTGATCGTCTTCCCGCCGTCCAACCCCGTGGTCAGCATCGGGACGATCCTCGCGGTGCCCGGCATCAGGGAGGCGATCGCGGACGCGGGCGTCCCGGTGGTGGGCCTCTCCCCCATCGTCGGCGACGCGCCGGTACGCGGGATGGCCGACAAGGTGCTCGCGGCCGTCGGGGTCGAGTCCACCGCCGCCGCCGTGGCCGGGCACTACGGCTCAGGGCTGCTGGACGGCTGGCTGGTCGACACGGTGGACGCGGGATCCGTGGCCGAGATCGAGGCGGCGGGGATCCGCTGCAAGGCCGTGCCGCTGATGATGACGGACATCGACGCGACCGCGGCGATGGCCCGGGAGGCCCTGGCGCTCGCGGCTGAGGTACGCGCATGACGGCGCCGGCGTCACCGGAGGGCCCCTCGGCGGCACCGTCGTACCGTGTCTGGGCGCTGCCCGGCCTTCCGGAAGTGCGGGCCGGCGATGACGTCGCCAAGCTGATCGCGGCCACCGAGCCGGGCCTGGCGGACGGCGACGTGCTGCTCGTCACCTCCAAGATCGTGAGCAAGGCGGAGGGCCGCGTCCTCGCCGCCGACGACCGGGAGGCCGCGATCGACGCGGAGACCGTACGGGTCGTGGCGCGCCGCGGAAACCTGCGTATCGTGCAGAACCGGCAGGGCCTGATCATGGCCGCCGCCGGGGTCGACGCCTCCAACACCCCCTCCGGAACGGTGCTGCTGCTGCCGGAGGACCCGGACGCCTCCGCCGCGCGCATCCGCGAGGGACTGCGGGACACCCTCGGCGTCGAGGTCGGTGTCGTCGTCACCGACACCTCCGGGCGCCCCTGGCGTACCGGTCTCACCGATGTCGCCATCGGAGCGGCGGGCGTACGGGTGCTCGACGATCTACGGGGCGGCGTGGACGCGCACGGGAACCCGCTGAGTGCCACGGTGGTCGCCACGGCGGACGAACTGGCGGCGGCCGGTGACCTGGTCAAGGGCAAGACGGCCGGGCTGCCCGTGGCCGTGGTGCGCGGACTCGGACATGTGGTGGCGGGGCACGGCGAGCGGACCGAGGGAGCACACGCGCTGGTGCGGGTCGCCGCGGACGACATGTTCCGGCTCGGCACGTCGGAGGCCGTACGGGAGGCGGTCACGCTGCGCCGGACCGTACGCGCCTTCACGGACGAGCCGGTGGACCCCGGTGCCGTGCGGCGGGCGGTCGCCGCTGCCGTGACCGCCCCGGCGCCCCATCACACGACGCCCTGGCGCTTCGTGCTGCTGGAGTCCGCCGAGGCCCGGGAGGGGCTGCTCGACGCGATGCGGGACGCCTGGATCGCGGACCTGCGACGGGACGGCAAGTCGGAGGAGTCGATCGCCAAGCGGATCAAGCGCGGCGATGTGCTGCGCCGTGCGCCGTATCTGGTGGTGCCGTGCCTGGTGATGGACGGTTCGCACAGCTACGGCGACAAGCGGCGGGACACGGCGGAACGCGAGATGTTCGTCGTCGCGACCGGCGCCGGGGTGCAGAACTTCCTGGTGGCGCTCGCGGGTGAAGGTCTCGGCTCGGCGTGGGTGTCATCGACCATGTTCTGCCGCGAGGTGGTGCGCGAGGCGCTCGATCTGCCCGCGCACTGGGACCCGATGGGCGCGGTGGCCGTGGGACGCGCGGCGGAGCCCCCGAAGGACCGTCCGGGGCGCGACGCGGAGACGTTCATCAGCGTGCGGTGAGGTCCACCGCGTCAGGTGTCTCACCGCCGTGTGGCCGCACCCGGGGTCAGAGGGACCCGATGTCCCCGCGCGGCATCCTCGGCTTCCGGCGCGCCGGGGTGCGCCCGCTCAGCAGGATCAGCCGGGCGGCGCGGTGCCGCTGGCCCGCGTACGGCTCCAGCAGCGCCAGCATCGCGGCGTCGTCGGCGTCCCGGTCGTCGGCGAGGGCGTAACCGACGATGCCGGGGAGGTGCAGATCGCCCACCGTGACGGCGTCGGGGGCCCCGTTGCTGCGCTGGATGGTCTCGGCGCTGGTCCAGGGGCCGATGCCGGGGATCAGCTCCAGGCGGGCCTGGGCCTGCCCGGGGGCCATCGCTGCGGCCTCCTCCATACGGGGGGCGACCCGTACGGCACGCAGGATGGTCCCGGCACGCTTGTCGTCCACGCCCGCGCGGTGCCACTCCCAGGACGGGATGAGGGCCCAGGTGCGCGGCTGCGGCATGACGGCCATGCGGTCGGGCGCGGGCCCGGGTGCGGGCTCGCCGTATTTCCGTACGAGCAGGCGCCAGGCCCGGTACGCCTCGTCGGCGGTGACCTTCTGTTCCAGGATCGACGGGATCAGGGACTCCATGACCAGCCCGGTGGCGGTCAGCCGCAGCCCGGGGCGGCGGCGGTGGGTGAGCGCGACAAGGCGGTGGCGCGGCTCGAAGGCACCCGGGTCGTCGGACTCGCCGAGCAGGGCGGGGAGCTGTTCCAGCAGCCATTCGGCACCCGGGCCCCAGGCTTCGGCGTGTACGGCGCCGTCCCGGGCGGCGACCCGCAGGGTGCCGGGGCCCGCGGGAGTGAGGCTGGCACGCCATACCGAGCCGTCCGGTGTGGTGCGGAACGTGGGGTCGGCGGGGCCGCGGCGCAACGGGCCGAGCACCAGACCGAGATCAAGCGGGCCAGGCGGCACATAGCGCCGCTCCAGCCCCCGGGCGCCGGACGCCGCCGCCCCCGTCTCCCTCGGCGCCGGCAGCGGTGACCCGGTCCCGGGCGCCGGTACGGCCACCTCGCCACCGCGCGTGGTGGCGCGTGTGACGGGGGGACGGGGGGCGAAGCGTCCAGCCACGGATCAGGTCCTCGCGGGTCCTCGGGGCGGTCGGGTCTGCTGAGCTGCCGGGGGTTCCTTCGAGGCTACTGGTCCGACGAGAAGCGGATCGCCCCCGCGGGCAGTGTGGCGTCGCACCACACCCGCACGCCCTCGCGCAGTTCGTTGTCGGGACCGATGACCGCACCGTCCCCGACGACCACGCCGGACAGAGCCGAGCGAGCGCCCACCCGCGCTCCGACGCCGATCAGTGAGTCCGTGACGACCGCGCCCGGTTCGATGACCGCGCCGTCGAGGATCGTGCTGCCGCTGACCCGCGCACCCTCACCGACGGACGCGCCGGCGCCGACCACTGTGCCACCGGTGAGTTTGGCGTCCGCCGCGACGGCGGCCGTGGGGAGCACCAGCCGCTCACCGTGGCGCCCGGGGACGGCCGGGGACGGGGCGCTGCCGAGTACCAGGTCGGCGGAGCCTCGTACGAACGCCTGGGGGGTGCCCAGGTCCAGCCAGTACGTGGAGTCCACCATGCCCTGCAGATGCGCCCCCGCCGCCAGCAGTTCGGGAAAGGTCTCCCGTTCGACCGAGACCGGGCGGCCTGCCGGGATGCTGTCGACGACCGAGCGGCGGAAGACGTAGGCGCCCGCGTTGATCTGGTCGGTGACGATCTCCTCGGGGGTCTGCGGCTTCTCCAGGAATGCCGTCACCCGCCCCTGCCCGTCCGTGGGGACCAGGCCGAAGGCCCGCGGGTCGGCGACCCTGGTCAGATGGAGTGAGACATCCGCCCCGGTGCGCTCATGGGTGTCCACCAGGGCCCTGATGTCGAGACCGGTGAGGATGTCCCCGTTGAAGATCAGCACCGGCTCGTCAGGTCCTGACCGCAGCCGCGAGGCCACGTTCCGGATCGCGCCGCCGGTGCCGAGGGGCTCCACCTCGGTCACGTACTCCAGTTCAAGGCCCAGCGACGAGCCGTCGCCGAAGTACGGCTCGAAGACCTCCGCGAGGTACGACGTGGCGAGCACGATGTGCTTCACACCGGCCGCGCGCGCCCTGGCCAGCTGATGGGTCAGGAACGGCACTCCGGCCGCCGGAACCATGGGCTTGGGCGTGTTCACGGTGAGCGGGCGCAGCCGGGTGCCTTTGCCGCCGACCAGGAGGATCGCTTCTTGGGCCTGGGTCAATGCCTTCTCTGCTTCCTGTTCCTGCTGGGGCTGCGATTCATGCGTATGGCCCGTCAGTGTATGCAGCCTGTTCGTACATATGTGTGCGGCGGTGCGGCGATACGTGTACGGACGTACGAGTGAACGACTCGGCAGACGTACCGGCGTGCGAGCGAACAGGCGCCCGCAGGCGACTCAGCGGCCCTGGAGCTTCGCCGCCGCGCTGCGCGCCGTGGCGAGCTTGCTGTAGAGCCGGGCACCCGGGCAGTCCGTCGCGAATCCGTCGCGGTGCCCGGAGATGACGTTGAGTTTGGCCTTGGTGCCCTTCGGGAACTTGTTGCCGCCACCTGAGGTGAGCAGTGTCGTGGCCTTGGGGTTCACTCCGAACAGCCCGAGCTTCCAGGCGGTGAGCCGGGCGATCGCGTTCACCGCGGCGGTGGCCGGCTGGGCCGAGCTGAAGGTGCCGATGACCGCGATGCCCATGCTGTCGGTGTTGAACCCGAGCGTGTGCGCGCCCATGACCGCCTTGGTCACGCCACCGGCGCGCCCCTCGTAGATGTTTCCGCACCTGTCGATCACGAAGTTGTAACCGATGTCCCGCCAACCACTGCTGACCACGTGGTAGCGGTAGATGCCGCGGATGACGGAGGGCGCCTGGGAGCAGGCGTACGTGTTACCTGTCGCGGTGTGATGCACAAACGCCGCTTTGACTGTTTTCGAGTAGATGAACTGCTTTTCACGGAGCGACTCGTCCGCCCCCCAGCCCTTGCGGGTGACGATGGCGGGGCGTGGGCCGATATAGGTCTTGAGCGCGCTCGCGTCCTCCAGAGTCCCGGCCGCACCGTCAGGCCCGGCCTCGCTCTCCGACTCCTCCTTGGCTAGAGCGGGGATCAGATCGGCGCCCAGCGGCGCGAGATCGGCGTTTACGGCGGTGGCGGCGGCTGCTTCGGGGGACATCGCCGCGAGCACGGCGGCTTCGGCGGCGGCCTGCTGGCCCGGCGTCGCGGTCTCCTCCTCACCCGCGAGGGGGTCCATCAGCGACTCGATCGGGGTCTCGGGCAGGGTGGCCGCGGCCGGGGGGTTACCGGGCCGTGTCGCGGGATTGCCCGGCTGCGCCGCGTGGCTACCGGGCCGTGTGGCGGGTACGGTGCCGTCCTCCGGCGCCGGACCGACCGCACCTGCCGCCGGTGCCGCGCCGACCGCACCGCCGGCCCCCTGCGTCCTCCGCGCAGCCGCTGTCTCCGGCCCCTGCCCCGGATCAACGAGCTCCACCCGCAGCCCGGACGGCAGCCCCAGCGCCTTGTCACCCGGCACCCTGGCGACGGCCCCTGCATCGGCCCCGGCGCCCGGGACGGCTTCGGCCCCGTCGGCGGCTCCCTCGGCGATCCGCTCCGAAACCACCCGGACCTCCACACCGTCCGAGGCACCGACCCACAACGGCGCCGTCGCACCGTGCACCCGGCCGCTACCGGCTCGTTCCACGGAGTCCGGGTCGGCACCGTGCTGATGGTCGTCCGCCTCAAGCGCCTGCCATCCGGTCCAGGAAGTGGACCCCACCGCCCTGGTACGGACCTGGACCGCACCGTGCAGCACGGCGTCGGGATCGTCCCAGACCACGCCGAGCAGCGAGAACGGCCGGACATCCCTCGGCGCGAGGCCCTGCGCCTCGACGGTGCCGCCCACCCGCTCCACGACGGGGAGACGGGACAGCGGCAGGGACTGGGTGGAGCCCGGCGGCTCCGGCAGGGGCAGGCCGGACGCGGCGGCGGCAGCCGCTGTACCCGACTCCAGCGCGAGAACGGGAAGCACGAGCGCGGCGGTGCACGCGACGCTGATCGAGGAAGCAAGGAAGGCACGCATGAGCACGATCTTTGAGCGCGTCACCCGCCCTCGCCGCCCGGGAAAATGACGGATCGTTGGCCCGACCGTGGGCGCCGTCACCGTGACGGCCGGGCCCGCCCCGACCGCGCGGCGTACCCTTGCGCGGGTGAACCCCAGCGACCGCACCCCCGCCGACCTGCTGCGATCCGCCTTCAAGGCCGACCAGGCACGCCCCTTGGTCACCTTCTACGACGACGCCACCGGTGAACGCGTCGAATTGTCCGTCGCGACCTTCGCCAATTGGGTGGCCAAGACAGCCAACCTCCTCCAGGACGGGCTCTCCGCCGAGCCAGGCCAACGGGTGGCACTGCTACTGCCCGCGCACTGGCAGAGCGCGGTCTGGCTGCTCGCTTGTGCGTCCGTCGGTGTGGTGGCGGAGGTGGGCGGCGCTCCCGAGACCGCCGATCTGGTGGTGAGCGGCCCCGAATCGCTCGACGCGGCCCGCGCCTGCCCCGGGGAGCGGGTGGCGCTCGCCCTGCGTCCGCTCGGCGGCCGGTTCCCGCAGCCGCCCAAGGGCTTCACCGACTACGCGGTGGAGGTTCCCGGGATGGCCGACCTCTTCCACCCCTACGAGCCGGTCGACCCGGACGCACCCGCGCTCGCCGTCGCCGGTGGTGGGGAACTGACGGGCGCCCAGCTCGTGGAGCGGGCGCGGGCGGATGCCGGACGGCTCGGTCTGACGGCCGGTTCCCGACTGCTGTCCGGACAGGCGTACGACTCCTGGGAGGGGCTGTCCCACGGTCTGTACGCACCACTCGCCGCGGGCGGCTCGGTGGTCCTGTGCCGCAACCTGGACCGGCTGTCTCCGGAGGAGCTGGAGAAGCGCCTGGAGAGCGAGCGGGTCACCCACCGCGCCCTGTGAGGCACGCCGGCTCCACCCGTACGGCGCACCGGCACCCCGGGCCCACAGGCCGGAGTGCCGGGTCCGGGACATGATCAGCGGTACGTACGTACAGAGAACGACCGCGAGGATGGACCCACGTGACGGACAGCGCCGGCCGGCCCGCCGAACCGGAGGACGAGAAGTCGGTCGCGGCTGCCGCGGCCGGCTCGGCCGGCCATGCCGCGGACGGCGCCGGGCCCGTCCTGCCGTCACTGCCGTCAGCATCGATGCAGCCGTCAGCACAGGATTCGTGCTCGGGGACTCCGACCGACGCATCGGCGGGATCCGACCATCCGGCCGAGCCACTGCTGGCGCCCCCGGTGCCGCTGTTCGGCCCCTCGGACATCGCCCCGTCCGGCTTCGGCACCGCCCGTGTCGGTCCCGGTGGCGCCGGGGCGGGGATCGGTTCGGCGCGTGTGGGCGCGGCCCGGATCAGGCGCCTGGGGATCCGTTCGACGGGTGGCCCCGGCCTCGGGGACAGCGGCAACGGCGGCAACGGCTCCGGTGATTCCGGCGGCTCCGGAGGTTCCGGCGGCGACGGCTCCGGCGGGACGGGACGGAACCCCGGCCCCGGCCCCCGCAGGCGCCACCGGCTGCGCTGGGCCGCACTCGCCGTCTCCGTGGCCGTGCTGGCGGTCTCCGCGGTGAGCTGGTGGTTCTACCGGAAGCTCGACAGCAACATCACCACGGATCTCACCGCGGCGCAGGAGCTGGCCCGCTACGACAAGGAGCGTCCGCTGCCCGCCGCCCGCGGGGCGCTCAATCTCCTGCTCATCGGTTCCGACACCCGGGCCGGCTCCGGGAACGGCGCGTACGGCAAGACCAAGGGCCAGCGGTCCGACACCACGATCCTGCTGCATCTGGCCCGGGACCGGCGCAGCGTGACCGCTGTCTCCGTGCCGCGCGATCTGATGGTGACCGTCCCGAGCTGCCGTACGCCCGGCGGCACCCGCACCGCCTACCAGGTCGCGCAGTTCAACTCGGCCTTCTCGCTCGGCGGCGCGGCCTGCACGATCCGCACGGTCGAACGCCTCACCGGCATCCGCCTGGACCATCACATGGTGGTCGACTTCCGCGGCTTCAAGGACATGGTCGACGCCGTCGACGGGGTCACGGTCTGCCTGAAGAAGCCCATCGACGACCAGGACGCGCATCTCAAACTGAAGGCGGGCAGGCAGACCCTCAACGGAGAGCAGGCCCTCGGTTTCGTACGTGCTCGCAAGACCCTCGGCAACGGCAGCGACACCGAACGCATGGGCAGGCAGCAGCAGTTCCTCGGCGCCCTGGTGAAGAAGGTGCAGAGCGACGGGGTACTGCTCAATCCGGCGAAGCTGTACCCGGTCCTGGACGCGGCGACCAAGTCGATCACGACGGATCCGGGGCTGAACTCGCTGAAGGATCTCTTCGACCTGACCCGCGCCCTGCGGAACGTTCCCATGGACCGGGTGCGGTTCCTGACCGTACCGCGCCAGCCGTATGCCCAGGATCCCAACCGCGACGCGCTGGTGGAGCCGAAGGCGAGTCAGCTCTTCGAGCGGTTGCGCGAGGACCAGCCCGTAGTGGTCGCCCCGGCGAAGAAGTCGAGCAGCAACACGACCGATACAACTGATTCGACCACGGAGAGTGATCAGAATCAGGACGGCACCGGCTCTGCCGCCAATCCGAGCGCGACGCCGACATTCACCGGCAGCAGTGCCGCTTCCGGCGGCTGCGCGTGACATCGCGATTGCCGCGAGTGAAGCAATAGCCAAGGCGCCACTCACAGTCCACGGAGTTTGGGCAAATTGCCCGGTTGTAAGGTGCGTGGAATTTGTCACGGACGTCGCCCGTCGCTGAGCTGGGCGGATAGTGTGACGCGATCCGGTACGCGAAAGCTGCGAAGTCACAGACAACCGGATCGAGAAACCGAGCGTCTTCAGGGGGGAGAGACGCCTCGCGTGGCACCGACGGAGGACGCAAACAACCGTGGACGCGCAGAGCCGTGGCCGGGCGGACGACATCGATCCCGCCGACCAGTGGGTACTGAACCCGCAGACGGGCAATTACGAATTGCGACTGGATCGCTCCGCAGGGCATTCAGTCGGCGCCCCCCGTACCTCCGGCGGTGCCCCGAGAGCCGGTGAACGCGGCGGCGCCACCCGTACCGCCTCTTCCCGCGCGGACGCCCCAGGGAGGACGGACGTACCCGGCCAGCGGACCCGCCGGTCCGCCCGGGGCGCGGGAGCGTCGGGCGGGGCGGACGGCGGCACACCCGCCGGTGGCCCCGGACGCCGCAAGCGCAAGCAGCGCAAGAGCCGCAAGAAGAAGGTGCTGCTGTGGACCGGCGGCACGCTCGCACTGCTGATGGTCGGCACGGCCGGCGCCGGATACCTGTACTACGAGCACCTGAACTCCAACATCACGTCCATCTCGGACGACGGAGCGGGCACCGGGGGCTTCAGTCCCGACCGGGCGATCAACATCCTGCTGATCGGCACGGACAAGCGCACCGGCGAGGGCAACAGCGGCTACGGCGACAAGAACAGCCCAGGCCATGCGGACACCACGGTGTTGCTGCATGTGTCCAAGGACCGCGGGAACGCGACCGCGTTGAGCATTCCCCGCGACCTGATCACGGACATCCCGGACTGTCAGACCACACAGGAGGACGGCTCCACCAAGGTCATCCCGGGGTCGCGGGACGTCCGGTTCAACGTGAGCCTGGGCCAGTCCGGCCGTACCCCGAGCTGCACCATGCGCACGGTCACGGAGATCACCGGCATACAGATCGACCACTTCATGGTGGCCGACTTCAACGCCGTGAAGACCCTGACGTCGGCCGTGGAAGGCGTACCGATCTGCCTGGCGAAGCCGGTCAACGACAAGGAGTCCGGACTCGACCTGCCCGAGGGCGAGCACGTCATCGAGGGCGAGCAGGCGCTCGCGTTCGTCCGGACCCGGAAGTCGTTCGGCAACAGCGGTGATCTCGACCGCATCAAGGTGCAGCAGCAGTTCCTCAGCGGGCTGATGCGCAAACTGAAGTCGAACGACACCCTCACCAGTCCCACCAAGCTGTTCAAGCTCGCGGAGGCCGGAACCAAGGCACTGACCGTCGACGACAAGATCAGCGACATCGGCAAGCTCCGCGACCTGGGACTTGAGCTGGGCAAGTTCGACATGAAGAACCTGTCGTTCACCACCGTGCCCGTCCTGGACAACCCGGACGAGCCGGTGGGCCGCAAGGCGACGGTCGTTCTCAACGAGGCCAAGGCGGAGGAACTGTTCGCGGCGGTCAAGAACGACGTCTCGCTCACCGAGGTCGAGGCACAGAAGAAGAAGGCCGCCAAGACCAAGCAGGACGCGCTTCTCAAGGGGTCGCGGGCCGAGGCATCGGACGTACGGGTCGATGTCTTCAACGGTGGCGGCCCGGCGGGCTCCGCCCAGCGGACCCTCGACTGGCTGCAGAACTCCGAAGGAGTCCTCAAGTCCAGCAACAAGGGCAACGCACCGGCTGATGTCGCCGCGACACAGCTCGAGTACGCGCCCAACCAGGCCGACCAGGCCCGCAAGCTCGCGGATCTGATGGGCCTGCCTGCCTCGGCGCTGAAGCCCGGCACCGAGAACGCCGAAGGCCTCGAGGCGATGACGCTGACCCTCGGTCCCGATTTCCAGGGCGCAGGGGTGCCCATCAGTGGACCGGCGAAGGCGCCTCAGGTGGAGAAGGTCACGGCGGACAAACAAGTGTGCGCCCAGTGAGCCTGGACGACCGGGCCCGCTGGCGCGCCTGACATGACTACAGGGGGACCTGGGGTGGTACAGAGCGGCGTGCGTGGGGAGGGGACGCAGGAGCGCTTCCCGCACGCGGACGGACAGGGCAGCGGGTACAACGGCGGACCGGAGGGCGGCGGAGAGCACTCCGGCAGATCCGGTGGCGCAGCAGGATCCGGTGGCGTCGGCGGGTACGGGGGCGTCGGCGGGTACGGGGGCGTCGGCGGGTACGGGGCCGCGGGGCGGACCGACGCACGGCGCCACAGCGCCACGGGACCACGGCGCGGCCGGCGCGGGAAACGCCGGATACTCCGCTGGGTCGCCGCCGTACTGTCCCTGCTGATACTCGGCACGGCCGGCGCCGGATACCTGTACTACCGCCATCTCAACAACAACATCAAGAAGGACGACCTCAACCTCGGCAAGAACCAGATGGCCGAGCACAGGGCGAACGCCGCGGGCCAGACGCCGCTGAACATCCTGCTCATCGGGTCCGACGCGCGTAACTCCAAGGCGAACCAGGAACTCGGCGGAGCGCGGGACACCTTCGACGGGCCGCCGCTCGCGGATGTGCAGATGCTGGTGCACGTCTCCGCCGACCGCAGCAACATGTCGGTGGTCAGCATGCCCCGGGACACCGTGCTGAAGATCCCCGAGTGCACCGAACGCGACAACGGGAAGACCTACAAGGCCACGGGCTGGACGCTCACCAACGAATCGCTCCAGCGCGGTGGCCCCGGCTGCACCGTGGCGACCTGGTATCAGCTCACCGGTATCACCATCGACCACTTCATGATGGTGGACTTCGCCGGGGTGGTCTCGATGGCCGACGCGATCGGCGGCGTACCGGTCTGCGTCAGGGACAACATCGAATCCCGCACCTCGGACGGCAAGGGCTCCGGTCTGAAGCTGGCCGAGGGCACGCACCCGATCAAGGGCGAGCAGGCGCTGCAGTGGCTGCGGACGCGGTACGGGTTCGAGGACGGCACCGACCTGGCCCGTACCCACGCCCAGCACATGTACATGAACTCGATGGTGCGCGAGCTGCGCAAGAGCACCAAGCTCACCGATCCGACCAAGCTGCGTGCCCTGGCGGAGGCCGCCACCTCCGCGCTGACCGTGGACAAGGGCCTGGACACCGTGGGGAAGCTCTACGACCTGGCCGAAGAGCTGAAGCGGGTGCCGACCGAGCGCATCACCATGACCACGATGCCGAACTTCTACACCCAGCGGCCCTATTTCGCGGGCAAGGTGGAGCCCAAGCAGCCGGACGCGGAGCAGCTCTTCCGGTCGATACGGGAGGACATCCCGCTGGACGGCAAGGCGTCCAAGCGCAAGCCCGTGCCTGTGTCGAAGGACTTGGCCGCACCGAACGCGGTAATCGGGATCCAGGTACGGAACGGCACGTACACCGATGAACTCGGCTCCGTGAGCGGGCGGGCCGCAGAGGTCGCCGGTGCGCTCGCGGACAAGGGATTCACCCGGGCGGACGCTGACCAGCGTAAGGCCGAGCCGCTGGAGCGCACGGCGGTGTACTTCCCGAGCGCCGAACTGGAGGGCGACGCACAGGCGGTCGCCAAGGCCCTCGGCATCCCGGTGTCCTCGGTGCGGAAGTCCACCGATGTGTCAGGAGTGACGCTGGTGGTCGGCGCCGACTGGCGCGAGGGAAGCACGTACCCGAAGGCGGCGGCCACCGACGACGGCAAGGCGCCGAAGTCGGCGCGCCCGCTCAACGGAGCCGACACCACGGCCTGCATGCAAGTGCAGGAAGGTTTCACCTGGTAGTGGCGGCAACGCGACGGCGGCGGGACCCGGGTACGGACACCCGGTCCCGCCGCCATCTCTCGTACGGGGCGGACGGCCGCTTCGGGCAGCCTCCGCGTACGGACGCTCAGGCGTCGATCGGCGCGTCCGGCGAGGAGTCGCGAACCGCGGGCCTGCGGCTCGCGATGACCTTCCGCGCGAGCGAGCGCGGGCTGGTCAGGAAGCCGAAGCCCCACGACATGTGCATGGTGGCAAGCGCCACGGGGATCTGGAGCCGGGCCTTCAGCGGCAGACCGCGGCCCGCGGGCACCGAGCCCGCGACGATCGCCGCGAGATAGCCCCCGGGGATGACGAAGCCCAGCGGAGTGAGGGCGGCGCCCACCACGGTGCCCGCGGCGATCGCGCACAGCGCGGTCGGCGGGGCGAGGTAGCGCAGATTGATCGAGCCCTGGTGGTAGCGGGCGACGACATGCCGCCAGCGGCCGTAGTCCTTGTACTGCTTGGCCAGCGCCCGGACGCTCGGCCGCGGGCGGTACTGCACCCTCAGCTCGGGAGAGAACCAGATCAGCCCGCCGGCCTCACGGATGCGGAAGTTCAGCTCCCAGTCCTGGGCGCGGATGAACTCCTCGTTGTAGCCGCCCTGCTGCTCCAGCGCCGCCCGCCGGAAGACCCCCAGATAGACGGTCTCGGCGGGGCCGGCCTCACCGCCGGTGTGGAAGGCGGCGTTGCCGACGCCGACCTTCGAGGTCATCGCGGCGGCGACCGCGCGCTCCCAGTCGTTCTCGCCCTCGGCGTGCATGATGCCGCCGACGTTCTGGGCGCCGGTCTCCTCCAGCAGCCGGACGGCGGTCGCGATGTAGTCGGGTGACAGCATCCCGTGGCCGTCGACGCGTACCACTATCGGGTGACGGGAGGCCTTGATCGCGGCGTTGAGCGCGGCCGGGGTGCGCCCGGTGGGATTGGGCACCGTGTGCACCCGGGGGTCCTCACGCACGAGCTCGGCGGCGATCTCGTCGGTGCGGTCCGTCGACGGGCCGAGTGCGATCACCACCTCCATCTCACCCACGTACTCCTGCTGGAGGATGTGGCGGACGGAATCGCGCAGATGCCGCTCCTCGTTGAGGACCGGCATGATCACGGAGACGGCTGGTGCTGCGGTGGACATGGCTTCCTCGGGGGTCCGGGGATTATCCCGGGGAGACTGCGGCTTCGCACGCCACGTTACCGCGAACGGGCGACACGGGTGCGCGCCGCCCGGTCCGCCTCCCGCTGGCCAAGATCGTATGGGCCTACGGTTCTGAGGATCCCCCGACGCCCCCTCCCCCGGCCCCAGCGAGGTGCCACTCGTGCCCACACCGCCCCGCTCGCCCCGCCCGAGGCCCGTGGCCCCCGCGCAGCCACCGCGGCGCAGACCGCAGGAAACCGGTCTGCGGGGTCGCGGCTCACAGGCCGGGACCGCGGCGCGGGCAGCAGCCCCGCCACGCCGCCCCCACTGGCGGATGCGGATGATCACCGGCCTGTCCATGCTGGTGCTCGGTGTGGGCGGAATCGGGCACGCGTTCGTCTCGGGTGTGGACGGCGGCATCGGCCGGGTCGATCCGTTCAAGGACATGAAGAACCGTCCGGCGGCGGGGCGCGGTACGAACATCCTGCTGGTGGGCACCGACGGGCGGGACCGGATCACCCCCGCCGAACGCCGCAAGTACCGGCTCGGCGGCGCCCCCTGCCACTGCACGGACACGATCATGCTGGTCCATGTGTCGCAGGACCAGGAACGCGCGAGCGTGGTGAGCCTGCCGAGGGACACCTTCGTGACCCTTCCCGCCCATACGGACATGACCACCGGACAGCGCCATGGCGCCCATCCGGTGAAGCTGAACGCGGCCTACGCGGAGGGCGGCCCCGCGCTCACGGTGAACACGGTCGAACGCATCACCAAGCTCAAGATCGACCACTACCTGGAGATCGACTTCACCAGCTTCATGAAGACGGTGGACGCCATCGGCGGTGTGCGGATCTGCACCGCCCGGCCGCTGAAGGACACGTACACCGGTCTGGACCTGCCTGCCGGCACCCATGAGCTGGACGGCGGCAAGGCTCTCCAGTACGTGCGCTCGCGGCATGTGGACGGGGCGGCCGACCTGGGCCGGATGCAGCGCCAGCAGCGCTTCATGGCGGCACTGATCCAGCAGGCGACCAGCAGCGGCGTGCTGCTGAACCCGGTGAAGGCCCGCCAGGTCAGCCAGGCGATGCTGCAGTCGGTACGCGCCGACCGGGCCTTCGGCGCCGACCAGATGCTATCCCTCGGCGGCACGATGCGGAACTTCACGCCCGCCTCATCGGAGTTCACCTCGGTGCCCGTACGGGACACCAGCCACCCGATCAAGGGCATCGGCTCGACGGTGGAGTGGGACCCGGTGAAGGCGGAGGCGCTCTTCAGTGCGCTGCGCGAGGACAAACCCCTGTCACCGCCCGAACCGGCGGGCAAGCGGCACGGCACGGCGAAGGTGCTTGTCGACGTGCCACCCGCACAGGTCCGCGTGCAGGTCTACAACGGCACCAGCATCGACGGACTCGGTGCCCGCGTCGACTCCGGCCTGCGTGCGACCGGCTTCGCCGCCGACGGCCGCCCCCGCAACAGCGCGGCCCGCCGTGACCTGCGCCGTACGGTCGTGATGTACGACCCGCGCTGGGACCGCTCGGCGCGCACGCTGGCCGCCGCGCTGCCGGGCAGCGAACTGCGCCCGGTGAAGAACCAGGGGCCCACACTGCGGGTGCTGGCGGGAACGGACTTCACCAAGGTCACCCCCGTGCGGGCGGAGGCGGCTCTGACGGGGCACGGGGAGTTTCGGACGACGACGGGTGACGAGGCGGTCTGTCCGTGAGCCGCTGAACCGCTGAGTCCCGTAGCCGGGGCACCAGGGCGGCAATGGGCGGAGCCGTTGTGACGGTGTGTCAGTCGTACGGGGGTCAGTCGTCCAGGCCCTCGGCCGCGCGCTGCTCGCGAAGCTCCTTGATCGCACGCCGGCGGGCGAGGCGGTGGGTACGGCGAATCTGCGCTTCCTGGTAGCGGCGCTTGTCCTGCTCCGTCTCGGGCATCACGGGCGGCACCGTGCGCGGCTTGCCGTCCGCGTCGACCGCGGCGAACACCAGGTACGCGGATCCGACCTGGGTGGGCGGCGTCGACTCGTTCCAGCGCTCGGCGAGGACTCGTACGCCGATCTCCATGGAACTGCGCCCCGTCCAGTTGCACTGCGCGCGCACATGCACCAGGTCACCCACCCTGACCGGCGCCAGGAACACCATCTCGTCCATGGACGCGGTGACGGCGGGTCCACCCGAGTGCCGCCCCGCGACGGCTCCGGCCGCGTCGTCCACAAGCTTCATGATCACGCCGCCGTGCACGGTCCCGAGCAGGTTCGTTTCATTCGCCGTCATGATGTGGCTGAGAGTGGTGCGTGAAGCCGAGGTGGGTTTACCCGGAATGAAGCCCTCCGGATGCTGGGCCTGGTGTGTCATGCCCTCCACTTTATGTCCACCTCGTGCGGGCCTTGTGCTCGCCCCGTGCCTGGTCCGCGCATCGTCGGCGGCCTTCGCATTGCATCAGCTTCGCTACAGCCGCGGTGCGATTTCTCACCTGCCCTGTCGGCGGGCAGGAGCCGGACTGCACACTGTTCCGCATGAATGATTGGCCCGATGGATACGGACGCGGCGGCCAGGGTGCGGAGCCCGAGGGCCCTCGCGCGATGCGCCATGTGCAGCGACGACCGGTTCCGCAGCAGCAGTCGCAGGGGTACGAGGACAGCTACGGCACCCCTTACGACAGCGGCTACAACACGGGCCAGGTCTATGGGAACCCTGCCGGCCGGCACCCGGGCCACGCCGCACCCGGCGCCCATGGCGGTGGTGGCCACGGTGGCGACGCCTACGGTGACGGTGGGTACGGGCCGGGGGACGGCTACGCGCCCAGACGCCCGGCGCCCGACTGGCGCCGGCGTTTCAAAGTCGGCTTCATATGCGTGCTCGTCATCGCCCTCGGCGTCTCCATAGGCACCTATTTCTGGGCCGACTCCAAGGTGCGCCGCGAAGTGGACCTCTCCAAGGTCATCGAGCGGCCGGAGGAAGGCGAGTGCACGACGTATCTGATCGTCGGCTCGGACAGCCGTGAGGGTCTGAGCGACGAGGACAAGAAGAAGCTGCACACCGGGTCGGCCGAAGGCAAACGGACCGACTCGATGATGATCCTCGCGGCATGCGGCAGCGGGAACACGATGGTCTCACTGCCCCGCGACTCGGACGTGGAGATACCGAGCTTCGTCGGCTCCCAGTCCGGCAAGACGTACAAGGGCACCGGCCGCCGCGTGAAGCTCAACGCGGCGTACGCCGAGGACGGCCCCGAACTGCTCGTCCGCACCGTGGAGTACAACACGGGACTTCGGATCGACCACTACGCGGAGATCGGCTTCGCCGGTTTCGCCAACATCGTGGACGCCCTCGGCGGCGTCGAGATGGACATCCCGAAGGCCTTCAAGGACAAGAACTCCGGCGCGGACTTCCAGGCGGGCAAGCAGACCCTCGACGGCGAGCAGGCCCTCGCCTTCGTCCGCACCCGCTACGCCTTCGCCGGCAGCGACCTGGACCGGACGAAGAACCAGCAGAAGTTCCTTGCCGCGCTCGCCAACCAGGCGGCGACGCCGGGCACCATCCTCAACCCGTTCCAGCTCTACCCGACGCTGGGCGCGGGTCTGGACACCCTCATCGTCGACAAGGACATGTCGCTGTTCGACCTGGGCGAGATGTTCTTCGCGATGAAGAGCGTCAACGGCGGCAATGGGAAGTCCATGAACATCCCGATCTCGGGCAGCCGCGGCGGCAACCTGGTCTGGGACAAGGACAAGGTCAAGCAGCTCGTGGACCAGATCAAGAACGACGAGCGGGTCACGGTCACCTCGGACCGCTGACACGCGGCAGGCTTTCACCGCTCGTGCAAATGTGGCCCCGCCGAGGGGGGGCCCCCGTGGGGGTGGGGGGCCCGGTGTGGGGGGGCCGGCCCGGCGACGCCGGGGGT
>NZ_JBHXFA010000103.1:0-27957 GCF_042724175.1 Streptomyces sp. NPDC127084 | reverse complement strand
TGCCGCCGCCGCCATCACCAGGGACAGCAGCAGCCCCAGCACGTACCGGCCCAACCGCCCGCTCGACGGCATCCTTCCAGGGCGACCACTGAACGCGGCAAGTCCCCCCGCCCCATCCCCCGCCACCCGACTTCGGCTCTGGCCCATCTCATTCCCTTCGCTACGGACACGACGACGCCCCGACCGCGTAGTTGCGCACCCACACGACCGGGCGCAAAGGCATCGCCAGATGACCACCCCCCTCCATGCAGCAGCCACCCGACCCGCATCAAGCCTCTGATCAGCAACCCGATCGGCCGCACACCCGCCCCGAGGGGGCAGCAGCGACGCCGGCAGCTCCGTACTGGCGTGCCCTCGGTCGCGAGTGCCGGCGCGGGCAGAGCCGGGCCGCGTGGGAGGAATGTTGAGCGGCCGGGCGGATGTCGATCGGGTACTCAGTCCGTCCGAGATCTCCGCGGCTGCTCGAATCACGCGGCGGCGCTGTCATCGAACTGCCCGGGGGTGTTCGCGGACACTCCGCGCGCAAATGACCGGAGACACTGGCCTGATCCAGTACCTATCGGGAAGCGGCACCTTGCGAGGTCGCGCATCACGGCCAGCCCGCACTCCAGGTGTCTGTGCGGGGGCCGGACCCCGGGGACCCGCCCGAGGCTTTCAAGGGAACGGTGCCCCGGGTGGAAGGCCGGGAGGGACCTGACTCCTTCCCGGCCGCCCTGGCAGGTACCAGCTACTCGCGCGGCCAGTCGCTGGGCACCGCGGGATCGGCGTCGAGCAGGTGGGGAGTGTGACGGCCGCGTGGGCTGATCGCGTGACGGCCCGACCAGTACACGTGTCGCCAGCTTTGCTCACAGACATTCGTTTTATGTTCATGCTGCCGGTCCGTCCCCTGCGAGGCCGTGTAGGGCAGAGTCAGAGGCAGCGGAGGAAAGCCCGTGGGTCGGCGGAGTGTGAGCCTGGGAATGGCGGCGGGACTGCTGCTCGCGGGAGTGGCGGCGGTCCCCGCGCACGCGGCGGTGGTGAACGTGGCGTGCACGGAAGCGGCGCTGCGTACGGCGATCGCCAACTCCAACGCGGGCACCGGTGACACGCTGATCCTTGCGTCGTACTGCCCCTACGTCCTCACCGACGCAGGCGGTGGTGCCCTGCCGCAGATCAGCCAGCCGCTGATCATCCAGGGCAACAACGCCACCATCAAACGCGACACAGCCGCATCCAACTTCCGCATCTTCGACGTCGGTGCCACCTCACTCACCATGGACACCCTCACCGTCATGAACGGCCAAGGCGGCAATGGCGGCGGAGTCTTTCTCAACACCAGCGGCGGGTCCCTGACCACCACCGACGTGAACTTCCAGGGCAACGGCGGTGCCAACGGCGGTGGGATCTTCGCCGCGGCCGGCACGTCGGTCTCTCTCACCGGCGGCACGGTCAGCGACAACCGCTCCACCGGACTGGGCGGCGGCATCGCGGGCGTCAGCACGGCCTCGCTCACCCTGGACTCGGTGACCGTGGTCCGTAACCGCAGCGGTTCGTTCGGCGGAGGTGTCAGCCTCAACACCTCCACGCCCGCGATGATCACGAGCAGCACCATCAGCAACAACACAGCGTCCGCAGGCGGTGGGGGCACCGTCTACGCCGGCTCATCGTCTCTGACCGTCACCGACAGCACGATCACGAACAACCGGGTCACCAGCAGCACCCAGGGCGGCGCCGGGATCCGGTTCGCCGCGTCCAGCACGGGCACCGGGATGATCACAGGCTCCACGGTCAGCGGCAACACCGTCACCGGCTACACGGACATCGTCTCCGGCAACCGGGGCGGCGGAATCCACGTCTCGGGCGGCACGCTTACCGTGGACAGCACCACCGTCAGCGGCAACCAACTGGTCGGAGCTTTCGGACAAGGCGGGGGGATCGCGGCGGACGAGGCCGTAGCGGCATCCGCGCTGACCCTGCAGAACGGCACCGCCCTCACCGCCAACCTCGCCTCCGGCCGCTACTCGCAGGGCGGCGGCCTCTACGCCGGCAACACCTCCGACGTGTCGGTGGACACATCAAGCGTCGACAGCAACAAGGTCACCGGCACCGGCTCCGCCGCCGCGGGCCTCTACAACAACGGCGCCAACGTCACATTCACCGGCGCCACCGTCAACAACAACACGGCCCCCAGCGCCCCCGCACCCGGCGGTGTGTACACCACGGTCCCGATCGGGGCCGGCGGCACCGTTACCGGCAACTTCCCCACGAACTGCCTCTTCAGCCCCCAGCCCGTCACCGGCTGCATCGGCTGACCTCTGCGTCCAGACCCCCATGCCCCGCGCCCCGCGCCGCCCACAGACTCCGGCGCGGGGCACGGCACATACGCACGACACGACCCCACACGGCCCGCACACACCAGACCGGCACCAGACGCGGAGCGCCCCTCCCCCGGCCCGGGACTGCACCCTGGCCCATCAGCGAAAGCTGGGCAGCCCTCGTGGCACCCGCACCGGCCCGGCACCTCACCGAAGGTTCCATCAGACCGTGCGAGACGTGCCGCCCCACGGTGCGGCTTCAATAGGGCGCGCGGGACATCGAGCGACGTCAGGCGGGAGTGTCTGCGGCGGAGGCGGGACAGGGGCCATTAACCTCGTGACCAGGCCCGACCGTTTTGCGCTTCCCTGAACCGACGCGACGCGGGAGGGCCCCTCAGTACAGCGACTGACCGGCACGGCGCGCGGGCCGCCTGGCGCGGGTCGTCACTCGTCCTCGCCGAATCGCCGTGGGGAGCGCCCGGGGCCGATGGGCGTCACGAGCCACTCAGTCCGCGTCCGTCTGGACCGGCCGCGCCTGAGCCTTGTTCAAGGCGCGGAGGATGGCCCATGCCAGGTCATCGGTTCTCGAAGTCGTCCAGGTCGACATCAAGAAGCGGTCGATCGTGGCGGCGATGATCTCGGCTTTGACGTCGTCGTTCACGGCTGGTCCCTTCGGTGGAAATGCTGCCGGTCGGTGCGTATGGGGGCGGTTTCGAGGGGACTTCGGATGTCGCTGCTCCTTTCTCTGCTCGCGGGCTGGTGGTGTGGCTGTACTCGCTGCACATCCGAGGTGCAGCGGGCACCGGCCCGCGAGCGCCCCTGGTCAGTACTTGGCGTCGATGTAGTCGATGCCGGTCAGCTCTACCTCCTCCAGTTGCTGCGCGCGGGCGCCGCGTTCCTGGAAGTAGAGCTCCTTGGCCGCCTGGGCCAGGACCTCGTTCGGGCTCTCGGTGCTGCGTCCAGCCTGGGCGTCCAGGAGGCGGCCGGCCCAGGAGGCGGTCAGGTAGAGGGGAGGATCGCGGTGAACCGCTCCTCCTCGTTCGAGATGGCCGCCAGGATTCGGTGGACCGTGAAGGACACGTGGGCCTGCCGGTGCTGTTCGGGCCATCGCGAAGCGACCCACCGGGCTCCGTTCACTGCTGAGCAGTCCGAGCGTCGGCCGTACGAGGACGCCGAATGGTGGTCCGGGAAGATCGCGCGGGCGTTTGAGGCTCGCCCCGCAGGGTTGGGCGTGGTGGCTTTGGCCGAGGATCCGCGTACGTACGCGCGGTGATTCTCGACGGGTACGGCGTCTTTGGCCTGACACACGCCTCGTTTTGGCGGGTCCTGGGGACCGTCAGCGTGGGGGGTGCCATTCGGCCAGGACGATGGTGGCGTCGTCGTGTAGCCGTTGTTCTTGGTGAACGAAGATTTCCTGGAGCAGGCGGCGGAGGGCTTCGGGGGCGGGGAGTCCGTTGGCCATGGCGCGGACGACGATGTCGGCAAGGCGTTGTTCTCCGAACAGTTCGCCGGTGGCCGAGCGTGCCTCGGTGACACCGTCGGTGAACAGCAGCACCCGGTCGCCGGGTTGTAGGTGGGCTGTGTGGACGGGCGGGGGTGGCATGTCGTACCCGGTCAGCCCGAGTGGCAGGTCGGGGGTGCGCTCGAGCGCACCGGTCACGATGTGGCGGTCGCGGATCAGCAGCGGGGGCGGATGGCCGCAGTTGATCCAGTCCAGTCGGCCGGTGGTGGTATCGAGGTCGGCGATGACGCAGGTCAGCAAGCGGTCGGGGATCCAGCGCTGCATAGTCAGGTCGATCTGTTTGGCGATGTCGTCGAGGCGGCCGCCGGCGCGGCGGGTGGAGCGGCAGGCGGCCAGCGCTGCGGCGCTGCAGCCGCCGGAGGCGAGGTCGTGTCCCATGGCGTCCAGGAGCGTCAGGTGCAGCGCTTCTCCGGCGAGGCTGTGGTCGTAGGCGTCGCCGCCTGCGTCGTAGGCGGGTTCCAGGACGGCGCTTGAGGTGACCGCGGTGGTGCCGATGGTGCGCGGTGGCAGGAACGCCCACAGGAGTTCCGCCTGCTGGCTCATCGGCCGGGTGCGCATGGTCTGGGCCAGGATGTCGCTGTAGGGCTGCTTGGTCGCCAGAATCATGGCGACCAAGGAAGCAAGAGCCTCACACCGCTTGAGCAGCGGGGGATCGAATTCCGGTGCGATCACGCGCAGCACGCCGACGCGGCCGATGCCGTCCACGATGGGGACCCATCCCGTGCGCCCCGAGGCGTTCACGTGCTTGGTGAGTTTCGCCGTCTCGGTGCGGTAGGCGTGTCCGGCGAGGGAGGTGTCGACGGGCAGTGCCTCCAGGTCTGCGGCAGCGCCGTCGGCGGTGAGCCGTTGCGCCTGCCCGGGAGTGGGTAGCGCGACCAGCTCGCGTTGCTGCAGGTCGGCCACGTACACGCGGGCCTGGGACAGTCCCAGTCGCCCCGCGGCTTCCTGTACCAGCTCGGGGATTTGGCGCGGGGCGAGGCGGTGGGACGCGGCCAGTACATCGGCCAGGACCGAGCCCCAATCGTCGCTCGCTACTGGCACCAGCCTGCCCTTCGCCGTCGGGCCACCGAAGACCCAGCCATCTCATCATCCGCCGAGGCCCGTCGACCGTGTCGGGTGCCGCGCCGGAACGAGGGAGCAGTTCACCGGGCCGGAACCGAAGAGCGCCATGCCGCTACTGGCGCTCTCGCTGCACCCGGGGGGGGGCCGCGCGCTGGTGTGGCGATTCTCGCCCCGGTCTCGCAGTAAACCCGACGGCAGCCAGGCGCTCGTGCAGCGACTCGCGGTCTCCGACGTCGCCAGGCGTCCGCAACAGTCAGGTGGTGTTGCTTCAGCGACGGTCCCGTCACTGCGCGGGCACGGGGCTGCCATCGGCGAGCCTCGGGTGGGCGCTCGGACACGACACTGTGCACCTTGAAGATCGGGCCGGGCAGCTCATCCGGAGGTCGGATTGGATCGACCTGGGGATGGGCACGGCTCCCGACGCCGGGCGCGGTGCCGGGAGCCGCCGACGGCACCGGATCCGAGAGGACCGGCCAGTGCACGCGTCGGTCCACCAACGTCCCCACAGCCCGAAGGACACGCGCCTGCGGCCATCTGGGGGCATCCTCTCGGAGCCGGTCATCCGCCCACCGGGGACATTGCGTTCATGGGGGCGCGAAGTCTCATCTCCCGGTCCGATAGCGGGCGTCAGCGCTGGTATGCCGGCATCGCCGGGCACGTCGTTGTCTACGCGGCGGGGGCGAGTGCGGCACGGCCGAACAGCAGGGCGTAGCCGGTGGGGAGTTGGTGGATGATGCGGGTGATCAGGTCAGGGTCGGCGTAGGCGGCGATGGCGGCAAAGACGGCGCCGGTGTCCCAGCGGGTGGTTGCCGGGGTGGCGCCGGTGCGGGCGGTGAGGTCCTTGACGAAGGCCCAGCCGGTCAGCATCTGAGGCTCGGGGATCTCCGCGGTCAGCACGCGTGCGGCTTCCAGGGGCAGGCAGCCGGCGAGGTCGACGCGTTCCTCGCCGGTCAGCTGGCGTCCCAGTCCGCCCAGTACCAGGCGGACGGCTTCGTCGGCTCTCTCGAGGGTGGGGTAGGCGCCTTCATAGCGGACCTTCTCCAGCATCTGCTTGTACGCCGTCCCGGACCACTGCGGGATAGGTGCGTGCTGGTCGGCGATCACGTGCGTGGGTTCCTTTCGTTGCTGTGGCCGGTGCCTCGAACACTGGCGTGCGGTCGGGTCAGGTGGGCTGGGGACGGCCGAAGAGAAGGTCGTAGCCGACGGGGAGCTGGAGCAGGATCTGGCCCAGCAGGTCTTCGCCTGCGGCGTCGGCTGCGGTGGACAGCACGGCGCTGACATCCCAGGCCGCGGTCTGCTCGGTGGCGCCCTCGATCCACGCGGCGGTGGCGCGGACGAACCGTTCCGGTGACAGCGGTTCGGCGCTTTGCAAAGGGTTGAGCAGGATCAGGGCGAAGCCTTCCGGCAGGCGCGCGGCCAGCTGGGCGCGGACATCGCCGACCAGGTGGGCGCCGAGGAGCGCGAGCACCACGCGCGCTGCGCGGTCGGCTTCCTCCAGCGTGTCGTACTCGCCGCGTTCCTTCACGTGGCTGAGGAACGCTTCGCGTCGCAAAGTCATCTCGGACGCCACCCCTTCTGGTTCTTCGGATGCCCCTGGGGGTGCGGAGGGCGGGTGAGGGGGAGATCAGGTGCCCGCCCTCCGCACCGGCCTGGCCGGTGTCAGCCGGAGATCTCCTGGCGGCCGGATCCGACGCCGATGGAGATCTTGCGGGGCTTGGCGCGTTCGGCGATCGGGATGCGCAGCGTGAGTACGCCCGCGTCGTAGTCGGCCTTGATGCGCTCGGTGTCGAGGGTGTCGGCAAGCATGATCTGCCGGGAGAAGACACCCAGCGGCCGCTCGGACAGCTCCATCTGCACGTCGTCCGCCTTCGCCACCGGCCGGCGCTCGGCCTTGACGGTCAGCATGTTGCGTTCGACGTCGATGTCGATCGCGTCCGCAGCGACGCCCGGAAGGTCGAAGGCCACCACATAGTCGTCGCCCTCGCGGTAGGCGTCCATCGGCATCGCCGACGGCTTGGACCAGGTCCCCGGGCCCGTCAGCTGCTGCGCCAGCCGGTCCAGCTCACGGAAGGGGTCAGTGCGCATCAACATCGCGAAAACACCTCCAGCAGGTTCAGGCAGTTGCTGCCAATGCGCTTCACTGACACCGTTGTAACATGTCATCCAATGGATGACAAACATGATGTCGTCCACGTGATGACGATCAAGGAGGTGGCCAGTGGCAGCAGTCAGCCAACCGTCCGCATCCAGCACGAACGACAGCAGCCCGATGTCGTTCCTCACCGCCGCGGCGGCCCTTGCCGCCATCGACGACGCTCTGCGCGACGCCTATCGGCATGATCCGGATACCCCCGACGCGCTCGGACCCGGACCGGAGCAAGCGCTGGCCTCCCTGCTCCTGCTGCGGCAGGTGCGCGAGGAGCTTGCCGGATGGGAGACCGGCCTGATCGAAACCGCCCGCGACGCGGGCGCCAGCTGGGCCGACCTCGCCTCCCCTCTTGGCGTCGCCAGCCGCCAGGCCGCTGAGCGCCGCTACCTGCGCGGCCGCCCCGGCCCCGCCGGGAGCACCGGCGAGCAGCGCGTGACAGCCACCCGCCAGGCCCGCGCCGCAGATCGCAGCACCGCCGCCTGGGCCCGCCGCAACGCCGGCACCCTGCGCCGTCTCGCCGGGCAGATCACCGCCCTCACCGACCTCCCCGCCGAAGCCACCGCCCTCCTGGAACGCCTCCAAGGCGCTCTCGCCGACAACGACGCCGCCGCACTGACAGGCCCCCTCACCGACACACTCCCCCACCTGCAAGACCACCCCGACATCGCAGCCCACCTCAGCAACGTCACCCACCACATGGACCAACTACGCCAGAACAGCACCGACCAACGCCGCGCCACCTGAACGACTGCCCATGCCTGACTGCCAGGGCACCGCGCCCCATCGGTAAGGCCAGCGCGACGCCAGCGGTGGCACGCTGAGAACCCTGTGGCCCGGTCCCCTTCGGCGGTGATGCGGCGACGCCGTCTGGATAGCAGTTCCGGCCCGGCGGGTGTGGAGTGCGGAGGGGGCTGAACACCCCGTGCCGGGGAAGGCGCTGTGGTGGGTGAACTGTCCGATCTGTAGACGAAAGGATGAGACGCCATGCCGGCTGGATCCAGTAAGAAGCGCGAGCGGCAGTACGAGCACATCAAGGACAGCGCCGAGAAGCGCGGCATGTCCGAAGGCCGCGCGAAGGAGATGGCCGCCCGCACGGTCAACAAGGAAAGGGCACGGTCCGGGGAGGCGAAGACGGCCAGCAAGACCTCCACCCGCGACCCCAAGTCCGCCTCACAGCGCGGCGGGCAACGCTCCCACTCCGGCGCACAGGGCCCCACCAAGGACCAGCTGTACGCAGAGGCCAAGAAGAAGAACATCGAAGGCCGCTCCACCATGAACAAGCAGGAACTGCGCAACGCCCTCGGCCGCTGACCTCACCCGATGCGGAAGTCGTTCGCATGAGCTTCGACATGTGGGCCTACCACCCGGAGTCGCACCACACCCCCGGCATGATCCTCATCGGCTACACGGCAGTCGCGAGTGACGGGGAGATCGGCACCGTCCACGAAGACATCGAGGAACCCGGCTCCACCTACGTGGTGGTCGACACCGACCCATGGACCTTCGACGGGCCCGTGCTACTGCCGGCCGGCACCATCAAGCGCGTGGACCGCCACGACAAGACCATCCTCGTCAACCGCACCCGGGACGAGATCAGGCACGCCCCCGCCTACGACCCGAAACAGCATTACGACAACAGCCGGTACCGCGACCGGCTCGCCGATTACTACCGCCCCTTCTACACCTGAACCCCGGCACTTTCCGGGTGTCAGCGGAACATCAGGGTGGATTGCCCAGAGAGTGCACGGAACGGCCGGACCAGAGAGCAGCCTGCTCGATCTGGTCCTGCGTGAGCCCGGTCTTCACGGCGAGCGCGTACAGGCTCAGCCCCTGAGGGCAGGTGGCAAGTGCACGGTCGATCTTGCCTGCCCATAGCTCGACATCCAGGTACGGGCGGGCGCCTGCCGCCTTCATGAGCTCGGCGAGGTGCTCGGGCGAGCAGGCAATCAGCGGCCTGTCTCCATCGCGGGTGGGGTCGTGCGGGTGGAGGTACGACGAATCCGGCACGTGCGTACCCAGCGCCTCGCCCTCCTCGATGAGGGCCTGGCACTGGCCGCATCGTTCCAGTGGCTCGGGGTTGCGGTTCATTTCATCCTGCCAAGCGCAGGCGACCACGAAGGACCGCGGCCGGTGGGGTGCGCGCCTCGCGCCCACCCCACCCCGGCGCTGAGCCACCCCCTCACGGGGCGGGGTGGGCCGCTGCGTCAGGACCGATCGCTCACATAGGGCCGAGATCGTCTCCGCCGGCATTGCCACGCCGCTGCAACTGCTCGCGAAGCTCCCGAGCCTTCTCCATCAGACGCTCGCGCTCCTGAGGGTCCTGGGCACGCTCAGCGGCCTGCTCCATCTCCTGAACCTTCTGCCGCATCGGGTCGCGAGACGCGCCTGAAACGCTCATGATCACTCCTGTGTGACGGGGAGAACGGGCGCCCTCAGCGAAGCACCGCACGCAGACCTCCGCACGACGTGCCAGAACCCATCCCCCTTGGGACAGCAAGGGCGAGACCAGCAGGCCCCCAGCACCAAACCAGCCATGACCGGACAGCCAAACGGGTGAATCGCACAACGAGCGGCGGTGGCGCATGCGCTTCGCGCCCCGGCGGTGTGCGGGGCCGGGACGGTCGTGCACCACGGGTGGAGTTCCTCCAGCTCAAACACCCAGCCGACCATGCCGCCTGCTGGCGTGGGAGCCCCGGTGGAGAGCGCTTCGAGGAGATCGCCGACCTTGGGGTCGGGCAGGGCGCAAGCGCCCCTCACCACGATGTTGCGGTGTGCGGGTGCCGCGTTCTTGGGCGTAGAGCTCTTTGGCGGCCTGGGCTAGGGCCTCACACGGGTACGCGGGGCCTTGTAGGGGCGACCGCCTCAGGTCGTGGCCGGAGGGTTCGCTGATTCGGCGGCGCGGCGGTATTCGGCGTTGATGCGCTGGGCTTCTTCAAGCTGGTCTTCGAGGATGATGATGCGGCAGGCGGCCTCGATGGGGGTGCCCTGGTCGACGAGCTCACGGGCACGGGCCGCGATGCGCAGTTGGTAGCGGGAGTAGCGGCGGTGGCCGCCCTCGGAGCGGAGCGGGGTGATCAGGCGGGCTTCGCCGATGGCGCGCAGGAAGCCCTGGCTGGTGCCGAGTACCTCGGCGGCCCGGCCCATGGTGTAGGCGGGGTAGTCGTCGTCATCGAGACGGTCGAACGAGTCGTCTGCTGTCATTGCACCTCACTGCGGGAATGCGTGGAGGGGCCCTGATGCCTACGGCACCAGGGCCCCGAAGGAACTTCTACCATCTGCCGGCCCCAGTACTGCGCCGGCTTTCTGTGTCCGCACACCCACCCAGGAGGGGTGAGGCATGCGGGGATCGCGGTTGCTCGACCGAAGACCACCTCACTCACGATGTCCTGCGGTACCCGGGACTCAGACATCCACCCGGGCGATCCTGATGGCGCTTGCTCCTCCGTTCATTCCTCTTGATCAACTACTGCGAACTTCCGTACTGCGGGTGATGCGAACTGCTGGTGAC
This sequence comes from Streptomyces sp. NPDC127084, assembly GCF_042724175.1. NCBI lineage: Bacteria > Bacillati > Actinomycetota > Actinomycetes > Kitasatosporales > Streptomycetaceae > Streptomyces > Streptomyces sp. NPDC127084. The sequence goes on along the minus strand of NZ_JBHXFA010000103.1, from coordinate 17,422 downwards.
CTAAAGGCAAGCGTCACCCTTCGGCAGCCACACCCCGTCGCCTGTCTCCTCTGGCTCGGGACCGGTCTGCCGAAACTCCCGGTGCGCGCGCCCGCAGCCGACGCCTTCACCGAGGTACCGCTCACTGACTTCACTGCTGGTACTGCGAACTGCACTACTGCTACTGCGGTAATGCTCGGCGGCCCCTGATCAGCTACGGGCCACCCGGTCCGGCCGCCAGTCCCGTCGCCTTCCTGCAACCACTCTGGCTTCGGAACTCCACCGCCGCACCGTCCTACGCACTGCAACTACGGGTACTACTGCCCGGAAGGTCGTCTCTACCGGGCCCTACTGACTGCCCTGTCACGGTTACTAGACAAACCATAACCACGCCATCGCCCAATGTCTACTGTGGCGAACATAGATTTTAGCCCGTCCGGCGGTGAAGTAGTCACCCTCCGCCCAACCCGATCGGGACGCAACAAGACGGGTTGCCACCCCGGGCGGGCGCGGCACGCATGCGCGTGAGAGAACGGCCGGGCTGGACGCACCGCGACGCTGTAGGCGCGGCCCGACCGCGGTCAGCGGTCGGGCATAAAGTCGGCCCAGCACCTCCCCGGAGCGTGAGACTCAGTACCGGGCGTCGATGTAGTCGATGCCGGTCAGCTCTACCTCCTCCAGTTGGTGGGCGCGGGCGCCGCGTTCCTGGAAGTAGAGCTCTTTGGCCGCGGCGGCGAGGACCTCGTTCGGGTTTTCGGTGCTGCGTCCGGCTTGGGCGTCCAAGAGGCGGCCGGCCCATGCGGGGGGCAGGTGGAGGGGCGGGAGGAGTCGGAAGCGGGCATCGTCGGTGGTACCGGCGGGGGCTTTGTAGCCGAACGTGGCCCGGACCTCGACGGTCATGCCGGTCTGTGCGGCGGCGCGCTGGCGGGCGCGCTCGCGTACGCGTGGCTGCCAGCGGGAGCGGACGGCTTCGGTGATGCGGTCCTGGACCGGCTTGGGCGGGTGCTTGCGGGCGCCGCGCCGGTAGCGGTTCACGCTGTCTGCGGTGACACCGAGTTCGGCGGCGACCGCGCGGGCGGAGCCGAGTTGCCGCATCAGGTAGTTGATCTGCCCTTTGAGGGTGCGGGGCGGGTCGGTGGTGAAGGTCTGGCGGCTGGCGCGTTCGATGGCCTCTCCGATCAGAGCGTCATCAGCGTCGGCGGTCTCCGGACGGATTTCCCGTGCCATGGCTCTCCTCCCCCTTCCTATTCGCCGTCGTCCAGGACCGCGTCCGTGCCCTTGATGAGCTGGGCGGGGTTGCCGCCCTGTTCCATCAGGTCCACGGCCCACGCCATCGACTGCACTCCCTCCACCTTGACCAGGCCCGGAGCGACACCGAGGCGGAAGGCGCCGGGCAGCGGCTTGCCACTACCGGTGTACGGCAGCAGATCCAACGGGCTCTGTGTGGGCGCCGGGTAGACCACGCAGTCGGACAGCACCCCGAGCGGGAACAGACCGGTGGTGGCCATGTGGCGCATCTTGCGGTGCATGTTGACCCGCGCTTTGGAGATGATCGCGGCGCGGATGTCCGGGCGCCAGGTCGGGCGCTCCAGCTCCGGCCACCGCTCCCCCCGCGTGTAGTTCAGGCCGCGGGCGCGGGAGCGGAGTTTGCCGATCCCGCCCTTCGCCGTCGCTTTCACCGCCGCGAGGACCGCGCGCATGCCCGGGTCGCCCTGGCGGGCGTACTCCATGGCGGTCAGGAAGGCGGCGTCGTCCATACCGGCGCTCACGCCGAGGTCTTCCATGGTGGCCAGCAGCGCGGCCTTGAGCCGGTCGTGCCACGGGTCCAGGTAGGCGCCCGACTCGTAGCGGAGGTAGGCCTCGACGGGTTCGACGTTGTAGCCGAGTTCGACGGCGTAGGCGACGGTGTGCGTCTCGTACCAGGCCGGACCGGTCGGACGCCCACCATGCGGGGTAAACGGCGACGGGAGACGCGGGTCCAGCTCGATGTGCGAGAGGTCCACCAGCCAACAGCCGGGGATCCGCTTGTCGAACACCGGCCGCTTCACGTGCTCGGGGGCGCACAGGCCGACCGGCGTGCGGGAGGCGGCGGCGAGGAACGCCGCGTTCACATCCAGCCCGAGCGCGAACGGCCGGGACGCCTCGTCACCGGAGAGGGTGTCCAGGTCACGCACCCACCCGTACACCTCCTCATCCAAGAAACCGTCCTCCCAACCCTGGGCCAGCGGGTGCTCCGAGGGCACCTCGGGCGGGGCCGGGTCCACGGGCTGCGTGCCGAGCGAGCCCGGGTTGTGCCCGGAGGTCCACGACGTGCCCGTGTCGTCGCGCACGGCGCGGGTCGGGGGGCGCAGCGCGGTCATCAGCTCCAGGCCGTTGACCGCGGTACCGCCGCGCGGGGTCAGCACCCGGTCCGCGTACACGGTCAGCACCCGGGCGATCTCCGGCGCTTCCATGGCGGCGACACCGGGCCAGGAGCGGTCATCCAGCGCGCCCCACGACAGGATCGCGAGCTGCACACACTGTCGCTGCCCGGCCTTGGCGGGACGGTAGATGCGGGCCCACGGCCCGAACCCGCGCCGGGTCAGCTTCCACTTCGCCTTGGCCACCTGGGAGACGACGGGGTGGTCCTCAGGCAGCCGCAGGCCCGCGCGCTGCTGGTGGCCCTCCAACCGCTCCGGCAGCCCGAGTCGCACCGCCGCATCGGCGGTCAGCACGATCAGCGGATCCGCGGCCTGACCATGCCGGTTCAACGCAGGCGCCCCGACCGGCTCACCCAGCGCCCACTCCACCAACTGGGGAATCGTGCGCGCCGGGCAGTCCACCACCAACCCGCCACGACCGTATGCGGTCAGGTCGCCGTCCAACACGAGCAACGGCCCATGCGCGAACCGCGGATCATCCGAGACCGCAGCCGTACGGGCGCCCCGACGCACACCCGATCGTGCTGCGGTACCGGTGCCCGTCCGCCGCACCGACTGCGCGGCAACGGCCGGCTCGGTGGTCGAGATCAGGGTCGAGGGTGTCTCAACCTCCGGCACGGGCGCCGGCTGCGGCGCGGACTCCACCGGCTCCACCACCGGCGTCGGGGCCAGGGCCACGGACGCTGGGGCGGTGATAGACGCAGCCGGCGCAGCACCGCCGTGCGCGGGGTGCTGCGCCGCCCACCCCTTGAGCAGCCGCTGATACGCCGACAGACGCGGCTCCTTCGGCTCGCTCCTGCCGTTCTCCCAGTTCTTGATGCTCTGCGTCGACGTCTTCAGCGCAACTGCCAACCGCGCCTGAGTGACGCCAGCAGCCTCTCGCAGGCGGGCCCGCTCAGCCGGGGGCGGCAACTGCGGCTCCTCCGCCAACAGCGCATCCACGCTCGCGAACAGCTCTTCCTCAGAAGTCATACACCCGAACCTAGCAGACCCTTACCCAAGTATTTAACTCCTTCGCTTAACCCTCTCAGATTCGTCTAGGTAAGGAGTCGCGCCCGCATAGAATCGAACATGTGAACGAAATATCGCTGGAGCCTGCGGAGACACGACCTTGGCGCCCCGAGGACGGCGCACCGCCACAGGTGTGGCTGTGGCCGCAAGGGCACGCGCCCGCGCTGCTGGTCTACACGGGTAAGCGGTGGCGCTGGGCGCTGGTGACCGCGCGGCAGGACTGGGCGAATGGCCGCGTCGTCTACCAGGCCACCATCACCGTGCACGGGAGCACGACCACGCACCTGTATCCCTGGCCGCAGCCGGGACTGCGGGTCTGTTCGCGTGGCAGTGCGGAGCCGTACCGCGCGGCGCACCGCCCCACATAATCGAACAGGCGTATCATTCTGGTCGTGGCTGAATCCTTCCCCGCCGACCTGATCGACGCACAGCGGCGGCTGCACCAGACGTGGGCCGAGTACGAGACGCTGTGCGCCGCGCTGCCGTGGTCCGTAGAGCCTCTGGCGGGCTGGCCGGGCACGGAGCACCCGTACACGGGCGAGATCACCGGTGGGCGTGACGCCAGCCCCGGCTACACCCCCGAGCAGCGAGCCGAAGTGGACCAGCTTCGGGAGCTCCTGCGCGAGCTGTCCGCCACCGTGGCCACGCACCCGTACTGGTCGACGGTGGAGACCGGGGAGCGTGTAGCTGCACGGATGCGGCTGAAGAGCCTGCCCGACGCACAGCCGCCGGCGCCCGCGTAGCCCGGGATTGTCTGATGCCTGACCTCACCGCGGCCGAACGGCTGCTGCGGCAGCGCGCGCTGCGCGACTGGCTCACCTACCAACTGCGCCAGACCGAAGGGGCCATCCGCCGCTTGGAGGCCGAAGAAGCCGAAGAGCGGCGCCGGGAGGAGAAGACGCGCACCGCCCAGTTGTGGAAGTTGCAGCCGGGCCGGGTCAGCGGCATGGAGCCGATGCTCCACCGGGCTGACTGCTCCCTGTACAAAACCCAGCTCGGCTACCTCGACCACGAGCACGTGCTCGTCGCCCTGGAGGAGTTCCCCGAACTGGAGATCTGTAGCGTCTGCGATCCGCCGACCGATTAGGCGCTGCGCTTGCGGCTCGCGGTCTTCTTGGCCGCGCTCTTCTTCGCGGCGCTCTTCTTGGCCGTGTCCTTCTTGGCCGTGGTCTTCTTCGCGGTCCGCTTCTTCGGCAGCTCGTGCACGGTGGCGGGCTCGCCGCGTTTTTCCTTGGCCTCAGCCACGCTTGCGGTGAGCGCGGCCATCAGGTCGACCACCTTCCCGGCCGGCTCCTCCCGCTCCGGCAACTGCGGCGGTGTCGTCCCCTCCGCCTTGGCGGTGATGACGGCCTCTAGCGCCTCCCGGTACTCGTCGTGTAGATCGGGCATCCCCGCGATGCTCATCGTGTCCATGAGCGCGAGCGCGCCTTCGATCTCCCGCTCGTCCAGGTCGACCGCCGGTGGCGCCAGCGAGGACCAGTCCCGGATCTCGTCGGGCCAATGCATCATGTGGATCGCGATGGCGTCCTCGATGACGCGCAGTAGTCCCAGGCGCTCCCTGCCGTGGAATGCCATTTTCGCGACGGCAACTTTCTGACTGCGCTCCAGGGCTTTGCGGAGCAGTACGTAGGGTTTGGCGGCGACGGGCCCGTCGGCCTGGAGGTAGTAGCCCGCCCCGATGCGCACCGGGTCGATGTCGCGGGCCGGCACGAAGGCCTCGATGTCGATCGCCTTCGCGGTCGGCAGCGGCATCGCGTCCAGCTCCTGATCGCTGATCTGGATCGTCGCCCCGTCCGACAGCTCGTAGCCCTTGCTGATCTCCGCGTAGGAGACCTCTTCGCCGTCCAGCTCGCAGATCTTCTTGTAGCGGATCGGGCCCATGTCGGCGGTGTGGACCTGCCGGAACCGCACTGACCTGTCCTCCGACGCAGGCAGCATCTTCACCGGGATCGTGGTGTTGACTGAACCAGTTGAGGAATAACAGCAGGTCAGAGTGTGCGTCTGCTAGCTTCCGCTCATGCGTGAGACGGGTGATCCCTCTCGGGATCTGAACAACTTCGTGCTGCCCCAGACCGGGGCCCTGGTCGAGGCGGCCGACCCGGCCCAGCCGTACGTACTGCTGGACAGCGCCGGGGACGTAGTGGAGGCGGCCTCGGCGTTCTTCGCCGAGTTGCAAGCGTGTTCGCGGCCGCCGTCGACGATCCGTTCGTACGGGATGGATCTGCTGCGGTGGTGGCGGTTCCTGGATGCGCTCGGGGTGGAGTGGCGTCGGGCCACCCGGGCGGAGGCTCGGGACTTCGCGCGGTGGATGGCGATCGCGCCGAAGCCAGTGCGGGCGCACTGGCGCCGAGGGCCCTCCGATCCCAAGGTGCGGTCGGTGGCTGGTGCGTCGGCGGGAGTGCCGAATGCTGTGACGGGGCGGGCGGGGCCGGGGCTGATGTACGCGGCGGCGACGCGGGCGCACTGCGAGACCGTGTTGCGATCGTTCTACGACTTCCACCTGGAGACGGGCACTGGCCCAGTCATCAACCCGTTCCCGCTCGGACGAGAGCGTCGCCGACTGCCCGCCGCGGCCAGTCGGTCGACCCATGCCACGCCCGGCGGGCGGTATCGGCCATCGGTACCGGTGCGGGTGCCGCGCCGGATTCCGGATGCGCGGTTTGACGAGCTGTTCGCGGCGCTGCGCCACAACCGTGACCGGGCACTCCTGGCGTTCTGGGTGTCCAACGGGGCCCGGGCGGAGGAACTGCTGACGTGCCGACAGCGAGATGCGCTGCCAGGCGAGCAACTGCTGGGGGTGGTGCGGAAGGGGACGCGGGCCTATCAACAGGTGCCTTCGTCAGCGGATGCCTTCGTGTGGCTGCGCCTGTATCAGCAGGAGGCGTGGCGGGCAGGGGTACCCCGGGGGCCGGGACGCTGGTTGTGGTGGACGTTGCGGCCACCGTTTCGGCCGCTGACCTACCACGCGGCCCGGGCGATGTTCGGCCGCGTGAACCGGTCGCTGGGGTCGAACTGGACATTGCATGACCTGCGCAAGACGGCGGCCTACCGGATGGCGCGCGATCCGAAGCTGGCGCTCACGGACGTGCAGTGGGTCCTCGGGCACGCGCACCTGAGCACCACCCAGATCTACCTGCCCGCTGGCCGGGACGAGATCGTAGACGCTGTCCGTGCTCACCACGAGCAGCAGAGTCGTGAGGCCAGAGCGAAGCCGTCCCCGGCTGCCGGATATCGGCCGGACTCGCTGGACGAGCTGTTCGGCAGGGCCTGGTGAACGCACGGGTACGAGACGCCACCGGTGCCGCAGCAGCGGGCCCAACCGAACTGCCCCCAGCACCGCGGGCATCTGGAGGGTTGCTGGAGCAGGCTCGTATCCGATTCCCTGCCCGTAGGGCAGGTTCCCGGTGGCCGCTTACCGACGGGCCCGCCGACGAGGTGCTCGGCGTGCTGGAGCAGCCCCCGCTGCGCGCGGAGAAGGCGCACACGCGGTGGCGTCGCAGGTCGGGGGCCCGCGCGATCCTGGCCTGGCTGTCGGGCTTCGCCGGAGACAGCTGGCAGGAACGATGGGAGGCGTCCCCGGCAGCGGCCTGCCCGCAGCGGTGGCGGCGAGAGGCCGTGGCGTGGGTGAACACCACGGTGGACGTTGACGAGACGAGCATCAACGCTGGCCTGCTGGCACTGGCGGCCGCCGACGCAATCCGGCTGTCACTGCGGTGGCAGATGGACCTGAGTAGCTGCCACGTGCGAACCCTCGTGGAGGGGAGCCGCGACCCGGACGGCTTCGCCCGTCTGAAGGAGCTTGTCGGCGCCGAGCGGTGGGCGTCCGCGAGCGGGGGGCGGGCTCGGCGTGCCCTGGTACGGATCCTGCTGGCCAAGGGAGGCGGCCTAGCGGACATCACCGTGGGCGACATGCTGGAGTATGACTCCGAACTACGCCGAACTGCCCACGGAGTCAGCGCCGGCGGCACCCTCTACTACGCATGGCTGCGCGAGCTGGGCCACCTACCGGCCGACGCCCCGACCACCTTGCGGTTCCTGGAGAAGGTCACCGGCCAGCTCACCTGCGCCCAGCTCGTCGACCGCCACCGCATCGCCTCGCCGGGGATCCGGGGCCTGCTCATCGACTACCTGGAGGAACGCCGCCCCCGCCTGGATTACTCCACCTTGGACAACCTCGCTCGGCACCTGACCCGCAACTTCTGGGCCGACATCGAACGCCACCACCCGGGCCTGGAGACCCTCCACCTGCCGGCCGACGTCGCCACCGCCTGGAAGGAACGCCTGCGTACCCGCGTCCAGCGCCGCCGACGCCCGGACGGCTCCATCGAGGAGCAGGTCGTGGAACGCGCCGACCGCGTGATGATCTTCATTGCCGTGCGGGCGTTCTACCTGGACGTCGCCCGCTGGGCGAGTGAGGAGCCCGCGCGCTGGGGATCCTGGGCCGCACCCTGCCCGATCAAGGTGGCCGAGACCGCCGACCGCAAGCGCGCCACCAGGACCAAGGCGCGCATGGACCAGCGCACCCGCGAGCGCCTTCCCGTGCTGGAGACCTTCGCCCGGGCGGCCGCCGACCACCACCGCTTGGCCGCGGCCCACCTCCAAATCGCTCGCGCCACCAACCCCGGCGACGCCTTCACCCTCGACGGCGTCACCTACACCCGCGGCAAGAACCCGGCCGGCGCCGCCGCCCGCAACGCGGCAGGCCGCCTCGTGCATCTCGACCGCGTGGAGCACCGCGCCTTCTGGGCCTGGGCAACCGTCGAGTTCCTGCGCCACACCGGCGCCCGCGTGGAGGAGATGCTGGAGACCACCCACCACGCGGTGATCCAGTACCGGCTGCCCACCACCGGCGAGTTCGTCCCTCTCCTTCAGATCGCCCCCTCAAAGACCGACGTCGAGCGCGTCCTGCTCGTCAGCCCCGAACTTGCCGACGTCCTGGCCATGATCATCCGCCGCGTCCGCGACCCCAAGACCGGCCTCATCCCCCTGGTCACTCGCTACGACTGCGAGGAGCGACAGTGGAACCCGCCGGCGCCTCTGCTCTTCCAGTACAACCGCAGCGGCGAGCCCTGCACCCTCAACTCCCAGACCATCCGCGAGATCCTCAAGGAGACGGTCGCCTTCCTGGGGCTCACCGACGCGGCCGGCCTCCCCCTGACCTTCACCCCGCAGGACTTCCGCCGGATATTCATCACCGACGCCATCCACACCGGCCTTCCACCCCACATCGCCCAGGTCATCGCCGGCCACGCCAACATCAACACCACCATGGGCTACAACGCGATCTATCCCACCGAGACCATCGAAGCCCACCGAGCCTTCATCGCCCGCCGCCGCACCCTGCGCCCCACAGAGGAGTACCGCACCCCCACCGACGCCGAGTGGGAGGACTTCCTGGGTCACTTCGAACGCCGCAAGCTCTCCGTCGGCACCTGCGCCCGCGCCTACGGCACCGCCTGCATCCACGAGCACGCCTGCGTGCGCTGCTCACTCCTGCGCCCCGACCCCGCCCAGCGGGCCCGACTGGTGGAGATCCGCGACAACCTCCTCGACCGGATCGCAGAAGCAGAGCGAGAAGGCTGGTTGGGCGAAATCGAAGGGCTCCGCGTCAGTCTCGCCGGGGCCGAATCCAAGATCAACCAGATCGACTCGGCGGCATCGGCCGGGCTGGTCCTGCTGGGGCTGCCGACACCGAGACCACACGGCAAGAGTGAAGAAACTCAGCGCAGGGAGGCTACTCCTCTCTCCTCATCGACCACTCCGATCACCGAGTGTTGCCCGAAACCTTCGACGCCCCGTGCCCGCCCTCACTATTGATCGGCAGGTCGGCCAACCGGTGCGGCTTGAAATCGCCAGCGAGGGAACTGGACGGTTCCGCAACTGTCGGGCGGGGGGCGATCCGCGGGTCGTGGTGAAGCCGTAGTGGCGGACGCGCAGCTCGTGGCGGCAGTTCGGACCGGCCCCATGGCCTTCTCACGGTTCTCTCAGCGCCGGCTTATCGATACCTCACACTCCATCCCTAACTTGCGGACATGTTCTTCACCTACCTGAGGCGCGAACTGCGCCGCCGCAGAAAGGCGGCCCTCGTCGTCGCCTCCGGCCTCGCGCTGGGTATCGCGCTGGTCATCGTGGTCGACTCCGTGTCCAGCGGCATGGGCAAGGCCCAGGAAAAAGTCCTCCACTCGCTCTACGGCCTCGGCACCGACATGACGGTCACCAAGGCCGCATCGGCGACCGCCGGCAACGCGCAACGGCCGCGCTTCCAGTTCGACGCACGGGACGACGACTCCACGTCCCAGAGCAGCGATCGCGTGATGGTCCAGGGATTCACCACGCTCGCGTCCTCCACCGTCGGAAAGGTCTCGTCCCAGGACGGTGTCTCCGAGGCCGTCGGCGGTCTGAGCCTGAATGTGGTCAAGGTCGACGGGGAGTTCACCCGGGGACAGTTCCAGCAGAACGGGAACTCCGGCGGCGGACGGGGCGGCCCGGGCCAGGGAGGCGGGCAGCCGCAGGGCGAGGTCCGCGGCGGTGGAGCCGACTTCGACATCAACCAGTACACGGTGTACGGAACAGACGTCACGAAGACCGCACTCGGCCCGCTCACCTCGTCGGAGATCACCAGCGGCCGTACGTTCAAGTCGACCGAGACGAACGCCAAGGTCGTCATCGCCGACTCGGCATACGCCGAGACCAAGAAGTACAAGGTCGGCAGCAAAGTCACCGTCAAGGGCGTCACGTACGAGGTGATCGGCATCGCCACCGCCAGCAGTGGCGACTCGGCCGCCAACCTGTACATGCCGCTTCAGCAGGCGCAGACGCTGGCCGGCGAGAAGGACAAGGTCACGACGATCTACGTCCAGGCGTCCGACTCGCAGCAGATCGCCTCGGTCAAGAGCGCCATCCAGAAGAACGTCTCCGGCACCACAGTGACCACGTCCGCCGACCTCGCCGAGACGGTCTCCGGGTCGCTGTCCACCGCCTCCGACCTCGCCACCAGCGTCGGCAAATGGCTGTCGATCACGGTGCTGGCCGCGGCCTTCCTGGTCGCCGGCCTGCTCACCTCCTCCGCCGTCTCCCGACGGGTACGCGAGTTCGGGACACTCAAGGCACTGGGCTGGAAGTCCGGCCGCGTGACCCGGCAGGTCGTCGGCGAAGCCATCGTCAACGGTCTGGTCGGCGGTGCCCTCGGCATCGCGCTCGGCCTGGCAGGTGCCTACGCCGTCACCGCGATCAGCCCCAGCCTCCAGGCCCAGATCGGCGGCACGGGTGGCGGTGGCTTCGGCGGCCCGGGCGGTGGACCCGGCGGTGGTGGACCCGGCGGTGGTGGCGGCTTCGGCCCGGGCCGGGAGGCCGCCAAGTCCCTGGAGGTCGCCCTCACTGCACCGGTCAGTCTGACGACGATCCTCCTCGCGGTGAGCCTCGCGGTGGCCGGTGGTCTGGTCGCCGGGGCGTTCGGCGGCTGGCGTGCCTCCCGCCTGCGCCCGGCGGACGCGCTGCGCCGAGTGGAGTAGCGGCCACCGGGCCGGACACGACACGCATCACCCCGAGAACACCAGGAGCGACCATGTACCAGCTGAGAAACGTCACCAAGAGCTACACCCGCGGCAACGGAACCGTCCTCGCCCTCGACAACGTCGACCTCACCATCGGCGACGGCGACCGCCTGGTCATCCAGGGCCCCACCGGCGGCGGCAAGTCCACGCTGCTCCAGATGCTCGGCGGCCTGGACCGTCCGAGCTCAGGCGAAGTCGTCCTGGACGGCACGGACCTGGCCAAGCTGCCCGAAGCACGGCTGACCAGGGTCCGCAGCGAGACCATCGGCTTCGTCTTCCAGTCCTTCAACCTGATCCCCACGCTCACCGCCCAGGAGAACGTGGAAACCGCCCTCGTCCCGCTCGGCGTGAAGGCGAAGGAGCGCCGCGAACGGGCCGCCGAAGCGCTCACTTCGGTGGGGCTCGGCGAACGCCTCGGCCACCTGCCGTCCGAGATGTCCGGCGGCCAGCAGCAGCGCGTCGCCATCGCCCGCGCCCTGGTGAAGCAGCCCAAGGTGCTGCTCGCCGACGAACCCACCGGCAATCTCGACGAGGGCATGCGCGACGAGATCATGGAAGTCCTCGAACAGATGTGGAAGGAGCACGGCCTGACCTTCGTCATGGTCACCCACGACTCCGCGATCGCGAAGCGGGCTCCCCGGCTGGCGACCATCCGCAAGGGGAAGATCACCGTGACGGAGAGGGCCGTCGCACAGTAGGGAACGGCGGGGCCTGAGACATCAGGCCCCGATCGACGGAGCGGAAAGCGATCTGCCCTGACGTGGGGGACGAGCGCTGCTGAGGAACTAGTTCAGAGAAGTCACCAACCCAAAACTGATCGCACCGCTCCATACAGGCCGGGGCATCCTGCACCTCCAGGCCCCCCTGAGCAATCTGTCACTTCACCCTATGACGGCCGTACCGGGTGGGCACTGCCACGCAGGCGTCGGCCCTCCCGTGGGGAGGGCCGGGAGGGACGGCTGCCCCGCCCGGCCAAGGAACCCGTGGCGGGATGCGCACAGGATGCGCCTATACCGCCCGGCTGCGACAGAGGCGTGCAGCGAATATTTCTCGCGCATATGTGGCAGGTCGGACCCGATGTTCATGTCCGTCGGCCGAACCATCGGCGCAGGCCTCGCCGGCGTGCGACTGCGCCTGCTGCGGGTGGGGTGGGCGGTGGGTTCGGTGGCATCGGCGGTGGTGGTGGCGCTGCCGGCGGCAGCGGGGCAGGCGGTTCCCGCTCGGCTGGAGGCGCTTCGATCACAGGCGGATCGGTGATGCGTGGCTCTTCGACGGTCGGCTCTTCCTGGGCGCTCGCCGGGGTGGGCGGCACGGTGGGCTCGGCAACTGCTGGCGGTTCGGGATGGGCGGGTGCCGGTGGGTCCGGTGCCGGTGCAGCTGGTGTCGTGGCGCGGTTCTGCTTGGCGAGGCGACGCTTGCGTGCTTCGGTCTCTGCGATGACCCGTTGGCGTGACGTGACCGGTGGCGGGCAGGACGGTTCGGTGGGTTGGCCGTTGCCATCGTCGTTGGTCCAGTAGGCGACTTGCCAGTGGTGCTTTGCGAATAGTTTCAGCTGGGGGATGGCGGCGCCGGTGAAGATGCCCCAGTCGCCGACGACAAGGACGTGGGTGCCGACGGTGAGCGGTTTGATGAGGGTGTCGTAGTTGGAGCGCAGCACGATGGTGAAGCGTTCATCGCCGAAGGGGACGTTGGCGGCGAGTGTGGCGTACGGGCTCCCGTTCCTGTCCCGGTCGATGCGCTGGACGGTGCCGTGTACGGCGATCGGGTGCGGGATGGTCTGTCCGGTACGGAGTCGCTGGTACAGCGCGGCGTAGGAGGAGTGGGCGGGGCCGTAGCAGAACCGGTGCCATGGGATGGGGGCTCGCCCGTGGGGCTTGATGCGGAATCGCTCCACGGTGTCCGGGTCGAAGCCGTGCATCTGCAGGAAGCGGGCGATCTTCGCGGCGCTGGTGATGGCTGGTGGCAGGTAGGGCCGGACTGTGGTGGTGTCGCGCTGCCGGACGGGGCCGTCGGGGTCTGTGTCGGCGCCCATGGGTGGTTGGGGCGGTATCGCGTCGATCTGCTCAGGCAGTTCGAGTCGGAGGATTCCCTGGTCGGTGACGTGGGCTAGGCCGTGAGAGCCGCGGGCGATGCCCTGGACGAACTCCGTGGGGTTCAGGGCGCATTCGGGCTGGTGGAGTGTTCCTTTGTTCAGGCGGAACAGGTTGGGGACGGTCTTGTAGCCGCGGACCGGTCCGACGGCGCTGGTGCAGAACTCGCAGATCAGCGGGCGTCTGAAGGTCTCGGGGACCGGGCCGATCTCGTCGGCGGAGACGCGTCGGCCTGAACCGTGCGGACGCTTTTCCCGTGCGTTCTTCATCGGGCACGGGTGACGGGTCGGGGCAGCAGGTTGCGCAGCAGTTCGGCTGTTTCGGCTTCCATGTCGTAGCCGCCCAGCTGTTCGTTGATGTGGGCGAGTCGTGCGGCGGCCTCGCGCAGGGCGTCGAGGTCGCCGACGGCGTGGTGGGCGAGGAAGACCTGGCGGTGGAGCATTTCGCTCTCTTCGGCAGCGAGCAGGCCGCGGCGGGCCGCCCACAGGGCGGCGATGTGGTCATCGGCTTCCCGGCAGCGGGTGGCGAGCTCTTGGGCGACGTCGACGATCGTGGAGACCATTTCCTGGATCGCTGGTTCGGCCCAGGAGTAGCGCTGCGGGGGGATGCCGCTGAAGGGGCGTCCGCGGACCAGGGCGAGGGCGCGGCGCAGTGCGAGGTCACCGTCTTCGTCGTGTCGGGTCATGCCGGTGCGGGCCAGGCGCTGGAATCGGGTCCAGTCACAGGTTACGGCAGGGCCCAGGCGGTATCGACGGTCTCCGGTCTCTTGCAGACGCGGCAGGTGTGCCGTGCCGTCGGGATCTTTGCCAAGCCAGGAGCGGGCGCGGGTGATAACGCCGTCGCGGGTCTGCTTGCTGACGATGCGCCCGGGCCAAAGGGCGTCGTCGATGGCACGGTGATCGACGCCGGGGTTGAGGGCGAGGTAAGCGACCAGTTCGATGCTGGCGGTGAGCCGGTTGGTGTCCACGCGGCCGGTGGCGCCGTCGACGCTGACGGGTCCGAGCAGCCTCACGGTGGGAGCCTCCGGCTGCGCGTCCTCGGCCTGGTCTTCGCTGTCGCGGGAGACGTCTGCGGGTGTCGTGGGTGCCGGGATGGTGACGTGAACGGCAGACGCGGGAGGTGTTGTGCAGGGGGTGGTCACCATGCTGGGCACCTCTGCCGGGCCAGCCACCGACGGGGCGTGGCGTTCGCTGGGCCGGTGAGGTTCGGAGCCTTCGTCCTCCGCAAGGACGTCGGCGAGCGAGGGTCCTGCTGGCTTCCCTTCTCCTTCCGGCTCGGCAGCGGGTTGCTCAGGGCTGTCGCTGTGGGCTTGGGGGGCCTCGTCTTCTTCGGGCAGCTCGAGTTCGGCGTACTCCTGGGGCAGTCCGTCCTCGTCCGGGTCGGAGATGACGGAATAGACCTCATCGGCGGGCTGGCCTTCGTCGTCGGCCGGCTCGGCTTGGTCAGCCGTGTCCTCGGACGGATCGTCCGGGTCAGTGCGTGTCCAGTCGGGAGCGGGGACGTCTGTGTCGCTCGCGGCGAGGGTGAGCAGTTCGATGGAGTCGGCGAAGTGTTCGTCGCTCAGGCCCTGGACCTTGATGGGTAGGCCGGAGCCGGGCAGGACGACGGTCTCTCCCGGTCCGGTGCACTTCAGTGTCCATGCGCCGGCCGGGGCCGGGGAGCTGTGGGTAGTGATGACCGCGCTGGCCGCGTGGGGCTCTTCGATGACGGCGTCGAAGAGTGCTGTGGTGGCCGAGCCGTCTGGGAGGTCGTGAGCGAGCAGGATGTGGGGGGTCCACGCGTCGCCGGCGTCGTCCATCAGCCGAGCAGCGCGCAGACTACTCGCTCCGAGGGCGGCCAGGGCGCGACGCTGGTCGGCAGTGTGGCTGGTGAGGTCGGCGGTGGCGTCGGCGAGCTCGGCAACGCGTGCGACTCGTTCGGGTGCTGCCTCGTCGAGGCCGGGCGCGGTCTGTGCGAGGGCGGTGATTTCGAGGTGTCCGGGTACGGGGGTGCTGGCGAGTTCGACAGCGATGGCCTGGAGAACGTGCCGTGCGAGGTCCGGCTCGCCGGTCAGGTGCAGGATGCCGACGTGTTCGAGGTCGACCAGGACTAGGCGTCCGGCTGTGTCCCATCCGAGGGAGACGAGTGCCGGATAGGGGGCGGTGGCGTCCTTCAGCGTTTCCTCGTCGGCGAGATCGCGGCTGCTCGCCGTGCAGACCCACAGGTCCCCTCGTCCCGCGGCCGCGCTGAATGGCTTCATCGGCGCGACCTCTTCGGCCAGGTGCAGCTCGACCTTCGCTTCGTGGAGGACGACCGCCTCCACGATGGGCAGTTCGCGGCCGACCGCGGCCAGGTTGAGGGCGAGCGAGCGCAGCGCGGCGTCCAGCAAATCGAAGCCTGTGGGGTGCTGTGCGGCACGTAGGCCTTGTTCGGTCGCTGCGGCGCGTCCCTCAGGCATGGGGATACGTCGGCCGGGGCGGCGACGGCGCTGCTGCAGGATCCTGCGGGTGGCCAGGGCGCCTACCAGGGCGGCGGCCATGCCTCCGGCGCCCATCCAGACGGCTGCCGGGGCCAAGGCCGTCTCTCCGTCGGTGTCGTCGGCAGAGGTGTCGGGGGTCTTGTCTCGGGAGTCGGCCTTGGGAGCGGGAGCAGTGGTGCTTGAGGCTGGCGGGGGTGTCGCCGTACGGGAGGGTGCCGGTGTCGCCGCTTCAGGTGCGGCCTGCTCACCTGCGGGCTTCTCGTTGCCTTCTTTGTCCCACGTGCCCTGGGGGGCCGGTGTTGCGTCGGCCTCCTTGTGGGGCTTCTGCGTGGGTGCGTCTGCTTGCTCGCCGGTCTGGGGCAGGTCCAGTTCCTGGCCGGGAAAGATGAGGTTGGGGTTGTCGAAGGTGCCGCCGCCGGGCGTCGTTTCGCCCTTGTTGGCCTCGTAGATGGCGGGCCAGTCCTGCGGGTCACCGTGTTCGCCGGCGATCGACCAGAGGCTGTCGCCCTCGCGGACAACCACGCTCTCCGGCCGGGCGGCGTCGCCCTCCCCTGCAGCCTTGTCCTGGTCCTGCTGCTTGCCGCCTTGGCCCGTCACGCTCGTCTGTTGCTGGTCGGCCTTGTCGTGCGTGGCGGGGCTGTTGCTCGCCGTTGGCGCCGGGTTGGCGGCCGAGGCGACGGGGCGGGCGTCGGCCGGCAGCTTGATGACCGTGCCCTTGGGCAGGTACTGGTCGCCTGCGGCGAGCTGCGGCACGTCCGGGTTGAGGGCGGCGATGTCTTTCCAGCGTTTGCCGTCGCCCAGGTACTCCTCCGCCAGGTCCCACGGTAGTTCCGTGGTCGAGGCGACCGTGTGCTCGGGCCAGTCCGCTTCGTCGGCCACGGCGGTCGCTGTGCCGCTGGGTGATGCGCTGACACTGCTGTCTCCCACGGTGTGGACGGTCGTGGCGGCGACTGCAGGTCCGGTTGTTGCGGCCGAGGCTGCGGTGGGGGCGAGCAGCACGATGCCGCCGATGAGGAACGAGGCGAGGGACTGGAGCCCGCCGATGCCTTTGATCTGGGGTGCGGAGCGGCGCCGTAGCACGGCGACGATCTCCACCAGGACGGAGAAGGTGAAGCAGGCCCAGCCGGCCCAGCCGATGCAGGTGAGGGCGACCAGGAAGAGGGTGCCGTCGTCGGGTTCCAGGAGCATGCCGAGCCCGCCTGCCAGTTCGGTGGGCTGGTGGCCCACCGCAAGGAGCAGGTACGGGATCCCGCCGACCAAGGCCACAAGAATGGCCAGGCCGAGCAGAGCCCGAAGGAGAGCGCCGATAGCGCGCAGGGGGGCGGGGATGCGGTGGGCCATGGTCGGCTCAGCCTCCAGCGGCTTGGGTCTGCAGTTGTGCTGTCGCGGTGCCGGTCACGCTGATCGTGCCCTTGCCCACGAACTGTGCGAAGTACGTGTCGTAACTGTCGTTCACGGTGACGGTGAGGCTCTGCCCGCCGTCGGTGATCTCCACCTCGCCCTGGACGTTAGCGGCGGCGAGGTAGTCCTGGGCAGCCCCGACGGCGGCGTCCGGGTCGATGGTGATGGCCGAGCCCTCGATCGCCTGGGCCGGATCCAACTGCTGGCCGGCGGTACGTGCCGCCTCCTGCGCGAGGGACGTAGCCCGGTTGGCGGCGTTCAGGGCGCCACCCCCATCGACGAGCAGGCCCATCACGATCAGGAGGGCGAGTGTGGATACGGCGAAGAACGTGGACATGGAACCGCGCTCACGCCGAGGCGCGGTCAGGGCGGCACGCCACCGCTGTCGGAATTCGTGAACCGCACGCGTCACTGACGTGTTGGAAAACTCGTAGGTTCGGCAGTCATCGCCGTTGCAGATCGTGTTCTGGTGCTGGCCAGGGGGCTTGACTCGATGGAGTGAGGTTTTTG
>NZ_JBHXFA010000102.1:22238-28449 GCF_042724175.1 Streptomyces sp. NPDC127084 | reverse complement strand
GGGGGGCTGCGCCGGCTTTCGGGCGCCGGCCCCATCTGGGGGGGGGCGCGCTGTTTTAATGTCTCCCCCCCCCGCCGCGCCCCCGCCGGGGGGGCCCGGGTTCCGCAGACCTCTTGGAGAACCATGGCCACAGTCATTGACCTGCTGTGCGGTGCGGGCGGCAGCAGCACGGGCCTTGTCGAAGCCGGACACGAGCTGATCCTCGGCATCAACCACTGGCAGCTCGCCATCGACACGCACGCAGCCAACCACCGCAAAGCCGACCACGCCTGCATCGACATCTCCGGCTTCCCGATGCGCTACCTGCCCAACGCCGACGTCCTGTGGGCGTCCGTCATCTGCACCGAAATCAGCCCTGCGGGCGGACGCAGACGCGAGACCAACCAGATGGACCTGCTCGGCCTGCTCGAAGAAGGCGAGGAGTGGGAGGCCCTCACCAAGGACGCCTTCGAACGGACCCGCGTCACCGGCTGGTGCGTCGTCCGAGCTGCTGAAGCCAAGCGGTTCAAGGCCATCGTCGTGGAGAACGTCGTTGAGTTCGGCCTCGACTGGATCCTCTTCCCGAAGTGGCTCGAAGCGATGGAACTGCTCGGCTACCAATACCAGATCGTGTGCGTCAGCAGCGCGCACGTCGGTGACGACGACAACCTACGTGCCCCGCAGTGGCGCGACCGCATGTACGTGGTCTTCACCCTCAAGTCCATGCGCAAGCCGGACCTGGAACCCAGGCCGCTCGCGCCCTGCGTGGACTGCGGGGAGGACGTGCACGCCATTCAGTCCTGGAACGTCGACGGAATGCGCATCGGGAAGTACCGGCGGGACTACATCTACCGTTGCCCGAACACACGATGCCGACACGCGATGGTCGAGCCGTACGTCCGCCCCGCCAGCGACATCATCAACTGGGACGACCTCGGAACCCGGATCGGCGACCGCAAGAAGCCACTCGCGGACACCACGATGGACCGCATCCGCGCGGGCCTCATCAAGTTCCCCTACCGGCCCAGCTCGATCACCCTCACCCACGGCAAGGACGGCGGAGACAGGGGGTACGCAGTCGAGGACCGTCCGCTGCCGACCCGTACCGCCAAGCAGGGCGATGCGCTCCTGGTGCCGACCGGAGGCACATGGAACACCGACGCCGTCCCTGTCGACGTGCCGTTGCGCACGCGCACCACGCGGGAGAGCGAAGCCCTGCTGACGGTGGACCCGTTCATCGTTGAATTCCGCAACAACGCCACCGCCAGTCCGGCCAGCCATCCGCTCGCCGGGATCACAGCGAAGGGCAACCATCACGGCCTGGTCACCCACGCCGGCCGTGTACCCGAGCAGGCCAGGAACACCCTCGTCGTCCCTTACCGCAAGGCCGCGGTGAAGACCGCCGCCGAACCCGTACACACCCTCTCCACCCGCGACTCGGCCGCTCTCGTCCGCAGCGCCCCAGACATCAACGACTGCTGGTTCCGCATGCTCAAGCCCCGCGAACAGCTCGAAGGGCAGCGGTTCCCCGCGAAGTACGTCGTCTACGGCAACCAGGCCGAACAGACCATGCAGGCAGGCAACGCGGTTTCGGTCAACGTCGCCCGGTGGATAGGCCAGCGATTGGAGCCCGTTCTGTGACCGGACCACGCCCGCCTGCGGGCACGCACGTAACCAGCCACGCCCCCTGCTGGGGCGACCCGGACTTCGCCGTTGCCGACGACCAGTGGAAGGACAGCGGGGATCTCGTAGCGATCTGCGAGCCGGTCCTCTACGTCTGCGGCGGCTGCCACTTCCGGGCCGCATGCATCCGGCAGGTCTCCCCGGCCAAGGCACGGTTCGACGGCGTCTGCGGCGGCCGGATCTGGCTCAACGGCGGGATCATCCACGCCCTGCCCGAGGCTGCCGACTCCGAGCTTCTGCCGCCGGTCATCCGCAAGTCGTCGTGCGGGACTGCGGCCGGGAGGCGCGCTCACCGGCGTGCGGCCGAGCAGATGTGCCCCCAGTGCGAGGCCCCCGACCAGCTTGAACTTTCCGACGCCGCCTAACTCACGAAGGAGACACATCCCCATGTTCCATGAGGAGTCGATGCGCCAACTCCTCGGCCCTGTGGCGGCCGTGGCGCTCATCGCACAGGCCAATCCCGACCTGCCTGCCCCGCGTATCGAGATCGCCCCCATCCACCGCGATGTCGGCAACTACAGCGCCGTCGGCGTCAAGCTGCTGATGTACCAGCCCGAAGACGGCGTGTACGAGCGGTGGGCGCACCTCATCGGCAGCAGCGACCCCGACTCGCACACCGACCCGGGACCAGCCCAGCACAACAACAAGGTGCGCCGCACCTACGGCACCTACGCGGCGACCACCATCGAGCTCATCGCCTACGTGAGCACGGCCCTCCCACTGGTCATCCACCACGACGCTCAGGCTGCCAGCGAACCCGCGGTCTGACCCGCGGCCTCTCCACTCCAACTCGCAGAAGGAACGACATGAACAAGCAGCTCCTCATCGAAGAAGTCGCCGTCAAGCTCGGGTCCCGAGCCGCCGCCACCGAGGCCGTCGAGGCCGTCTTCGACTCCATCGTCCGCGCCGTCGCCCAAGGCACTCGGGTCAGCGTGACCGGGTTCGGCTCCATCGCCCCGGTGGAGCGTCCGGCCCGCATCGCACACAACCCGCAGACCGGCGAACGCGTGCACGTGAAGGCCACCCGGGCAGTCAAGTTCCGCCCCGGAGCCTCCTTCAAGGCCCTGGTGGATGGCACCAAGCAGCTTCCGGCCGAGGGCAGCGCCATCAAGAAAGCCCCGAAGACGCCGCGTGGCTGACCTGCCAACCCTGCCGCCCCGGGAGCATCCCGGGGCGGCACCCCACCCCGGAGTACACAGTGACCGCACACATCGTGCAGTTCAGCGGCGGCATCGGCTCCTTCGCAGCCGCCGTCCGCGTCGCCGCACGACACGGAACGGACAACCTCACACTCCTCATCGCCGACACAGGCATTGAGGACCCGGACCTGTGGAGATTCGCAGCCGACACCAGCCGCCTGCTCGGGGTGCCGTTGACCAAGGTCGCCGACGGGAGAACCCCATGGCAGGTCTTCCATGACAAGAAGTTCCTCGGCAACGACCGACTTGCCCCCTGCACCATGGTGTTGAAGCAGATCCCCTGCCGCTCCTGGATGGAGAAACACGCGTATCCCGCCGACACCCTGGTGTACATCGGCATCGAGCCCACGCCGCGTGACAAAGCCCGCATCCCCGCCATCGCACGCAACTGGAAGCCCTGGCAAACCAGATTCCCCCTGTGCTCGAAGTGGGAGCCACCACTGACCAAGGCGCAGCTCTTGCAGGAAGCGCGCACCCTCGGCGTCGAACCACCCCGCCTGTACGACATGGGTTTCGCTCACAACAACTGCGGCGGGACGTGCGTGCGCGCCGGGATGCGGCAGTGGCGGCACCTCCTGGACGTCATGCCCGACCGGTACGCCTACGCCGAAGCACAGGAAGAAGACCTACGCCGGCTGCTCGGTCCCGTCACGATCCTGCGGCAACGACGCAACCGCGTCAGCCGCCCCCTGCCCCTGGCCGAGCTTCGGCGTTCACACGAGTCCGCCCCCACGCTCCCCGCCGTGTGAAACCCGCCCGCTATCGACCACCACGAGACGAACAAAGAAGAGGTGCCCTCATGCACGACGAGATAGCCGACCGCATCTGGCAAGCAGTCACCCACTGGGTGAACGACCGCCAGGACCGGTCGGTGGCCATCCTCGCCACGCTGGCGACGACACAGACACCGTCCATGATGTTCGGGGTCGCCTGCGGCATCGCCACCGTCGCCAAGGCCGCAGTTCTGAAGATGCAAGGTCCTCGGCCGCACCCCCGCTTCTGGGGCATTGCGACCACGGACGGATCGCGACCTGAGGACGTGATCCCCGCCCACCACCTGTTCACAGCGCGCTTCATCGCCGCCCACCTCAACAACGACACGGAGACCGCGCTCGCGCTCTACCAGGCCGCCTACATGCGAGATGACCCGGACCTGTGGGCGGCGTGCCTGCGCACACTCCTTGCAGCAGCCGGGGAAGCCGTACGCGCGGCCGTGGCGGAGCCCCACCGGTGACCGGGCGACCCACGTATTCGGCAGACGGCCTGCGCCACGACGTCGCCGACCCGGCCACCTGGAGCGTGCGAGTGTGCGAGGACCGCTGTGTCACCTGCATCTTCCGGCCAGGCAACCTCATGCACCTGGAGCCCGGCCGGGTAGCAGGCATGGTCAACACGGCCGTGGCAGACGAAGGCCATATCGTCTGCCACAAGACGCTCGGCACCGAGTCCCCGGCCATCTGTGCGGGGTTCGCCATTCACCCAAGAGGGCGGACAGCCTCCCTGGCACTCCGACTCGCCCACGCCGGCGTGCTGAGGATCATCCCCGTCCAGCCGGACCGGGAGGGCAGACCGTGATCGTCATACTCGCGGCGCTGAGCCTCCTCGTCTGGCTCGTTGGGATCGTCCTCCTGGCCATCTCCTTCACCACTCTGCTCGCCGACGAGCCACGGCTGCGCCTCGCCGCCGAACTCAGCCCTGTCGCCGTTGCGTTGTACGCCGCTGTCGTCATCGCCTTCTGGCCCGCGGCCGTGCTCGCCAGCGTCATCGAACTGCTGGGGAACAGGGAACGCCAATGAACCACGTACGCACGGGCCGGATCTTCGCGGCCTGCCACCCCCACGACACTGCTCGCCTCCGTGTCGTGCGCTACGAGAAGGGGGACATGCGTGCTCTGGTCGCCGACGCGGCCACCGGCACCCGCCAGCGCCTCATCCTTGTCTCCAGCCTGCACGCGACGCCCGTCACTGCGTCAGGAAGCAGACGCAGAAGTGGCTACGCGCCCGAGGACACGCCAGACGTCACGTCGGTGGTGGCCGCGCAACCCTCGGTCGACCCGGCGGACTGGTTCGACGGCCTGGGCGGGCGCCGGTTCCGGGTGGCCCTGCCCCCGCGGCTGCTGCTCCTCAACTCCAACCAGCGCCTGCACCACCACCGACGGGCCGAAGTGACGAGAGTATTGCGGCGTGCGGCCTGGGCCGCCTCCCGGGGCGTCCCGCACCTGGAGGGCGCGCACATCGTGGGCGTGCTGCACCCCTCGGACAGGCAGCGCCGAGACCCCGCCAACTGGTATCCGAGCTTCAAGGCGTGCGTGGACGGCCTGGTCGACCAGGGCGTGCTGGACGACGACGACCACACGCGGTTGCTCGGTCCGGATATGCGGCTCGGCCATGTTGTCGAAGGCTCGCGCCTCGTCCTCCACATCCGGGAACTCACGGAGACTACGGACGCCGCTGAGCTGCGGAAACAGGAAGTCAGATGATCAAAAAAGCTCATCCGAAATCTTGCACTTCCCTTCAATGCATATAGAATAGAATCAAGAAGGAAAGGGGGGAGATCTCTACTGTCGCGGGGGCACTCAGTGGACGGCCCGGCCGAGACGGACCGTCCGGCTGTCACGCAAACCAACATCAGGAGTGATCGATGAGCATCGAGAAGAAGGCTCCCCAGGCCGGGGAACAGGACTACGGCGTCTGCCTGAAGTGCGGCGTTGAGAACCAGCGGCACTGCCGCATGTGCGACGGGCCCTGGTGCCCCGTCTGCGAGGACTGGTAGGTCGCCGGTCGGCGCATCCCCGCCGACCGAAAGAGCCCGTGTCCGAAGAGTGCCCCGCTCGAAATTGCGCCCGGCGGCCGGTGAGCACCACACCCGGCCGCCGGGCGGCTCGATCCCAAGGAGTTCGTTCGTGAACCGTGAAAGCCAACTCGCCAGCCGCCGTTGGAAGATCGCCTACAGCTACGCCTGCACCTGTGAACCTCGATGCGACTGGACCAAGGTTCCCGGACGCCACAGCGGAAGCTCGGGAACCTTCCTCAATGACGGTGAAGAAGTCATGGGTGGGCAAGTCGCCGCCATGATCGTCGCCCGCCAGTTCGGGCACGTCGACATTGCTGACATCCGCATGTGGCAGGAGACCGCCGAGGAGCGCGACGCTCGCCTTGCCCGGCACCGCCACGAAGCGGCCGACGAGAGACGGGGCGTCCACTGGGCGATGGGTGGAGCCAACTAGCGGGAGGAGCGCCGTTCCCCCGGCGGAGAGCACCTCTTCCCTCTGTCGCGCCCGCCGGTACCTCCGAGGGGCGGCCCGGCGCCCCCGCGCCCGCGGGGCCGCGCGCGCCCCGGCGCGCGGGCGG
>NZ_JBHXFA010000102.1:0-22228 GCF_042724175.1 Streptomyces sp. NPDC127084 | reverse complement strand
CTTTACCCTCGGCCGCGCCCGGGGTTACCACGTTTCGGCGACCGGTGCCCCCGTCGCCGATCGGGCCGTCCGGAAGCTGTCGCGCTCTTGAAGGCGACCGGCCCCCATCTGTTCGCGATCACGGCCCAACCATCCCCCGAATGCACATAGAAAAGAACTATCGGGGTTACTCGAGGAGAGTACATGCCCAGCCGATCACCGATACCGCTGTTCGACGCACCAGACCACCACTTCGGCGCCATGGTCCTGGTCATCCTCACCCGCCAACCCGACGATGCGACCCTCCGCGCCGCCGCCCGCCTCGCGGACAACGCCGCGATCGCCGCCTGGGCACTGCGCCCCGACCACCTCACGACGCTCACCGTCGGGCAGTACCGCCAGCTCCTCGACTACGCCGCAGCCCCCGAGGTGTTCGACCTCGCCCTGCATCTCGACGGCGACAGGAAGCACATCCGCACCCTCATAGACCACATCGCGAGCGAGGTCGATGACCTCCTCGCCTACTACGGCCCGCCGCACGCCCAGAGCTGACCGTTCCGCCAGCACCACCACACCCAAGGAGAGATCAATGGCTAGTTCAGACGAGCCCACGTGGTGGGTCATCTACCAGGAGCCCGAGCCCACGACGATGGAACTCCATGCCGTCGAACTTGAGCCCGCCGACGAGAAGGTCCGCGACAAGTGGCGCAGTGACCTGACCAACGCAGGGAAGCACATCTCTGTCGTGAACGCTCCCGACATCGACGCCGCGATCAACATCGCCTACGCAAAGTGGCTCGGCGAGCGCATCTCCAACCTCCGTCGCCAGGCCCTCGCTGACGCCTCCGACGCAGCCCACCCCAACACTCTCTAGACACCGGAGATCGACGTGCACAACATCGCCTTGCAGTTCATCTGCGCCACATTCGCCAGCCGCTACGGCATCCATCCGGCCTCCACCGAGAGCGCCCTGCTCGCAACCCTTGACCAGATCCACGCCGAATCGCACGACCCCACCGTCGCCCGATCCGGACTCACCCCCGACCAGTACCGCCGCGAATCCATACGAACCCCCCGCTTCACCGCCATGGTCACGGCCGCAGCTTTGTGGGCGGAAGGCCGAGAAGCTGACAGTCGCCTGGCGTGGGAGGCATACGTTCAGCAGGAGGCGTCGGACGCCGAACACGCCCACCGTGCCGTCCCGCCGACCGCCCTCCTCGGAAACCCCGAAGAGATCCACCGCGTCGGCCGCCGAGTCGGCCTCAGTGACGACCAGACCGACCAGCTCATACCCGGCATCGTGCGCACCCTGGCCACCGGATACCCGCACCGTGCACCCAACCTGCGCCACCTGAGCCTCACCGGAGTGCTCGCGGAAGTCACCGCCGACGACCTCACCCTTCTGCTCCGGCACGCCGCCCTGGTCGCGGACGGACGCCGTGACGAGGCCACCGCCATGCTCCGCCGCATCCAGCGCGCAGCCCGCTGAACACACCGCACGTCGGCCCGCCCTCACGTGGGCCGACGTGCGGCATCACGGCCCAACTCCAGCAGCCCCAGGACCAGGAGAAGCAGCATGAGCCAGCTCGACCTGTTCGCCGACCCCGACGAGCCGCCGGCACCGCCCACCCCCGTACCGCCGCCCCGCAGACTCCTCACCGACCTTCCGCCAGCGCCTACCCCCGTCACCACCTCTGCTCAGCCGCGACCGAAGCTCGCAACCGTCAAACCCCAGCTCGGGCACTACCGCCCCTCCTCGCGCAACCCGCACGAGACCGCATTCGACATCGCGGAGGCTGTCAGCCACGCCTGGCACCATGCCCACTGCGGAGGCGGAATCGAAATCCCCGTGGGGGTTGTCGCGACGCTCGCCTTGTGGCCCCTGCGCGGCCCCGACGCCTACCTGGCCGCAGACTGGTGGCTCAGCCTTGACGACAGTCAACTCCTCACCGCGTTCCGTGAATGCTGGGCGCGCTGGTGGATCGCCCGCCCCGATCTCATCGACCGGGCCACGCCCCTGCACAAGTGGGTCGATGACGAGAAGCCGGAGCCCAGTCGAGCCCGAGCCGTCAGGGCGGTAGTCGAAGCCGCCCTCACCAGGGGGCTGCTGCACCTCACCAGCAGCGACGATGCAGACCTCCGCTCCACCACTGACGTAATGGGGGCCGTGCTGGCCGTCATACGGTCCCAGGGCGCTCGCGACGCGCTCGCGGAATTCCACACGCCTCCGGAACTCGCCTACGTGATGGCCAGGATGTTGCTGGACGGTATGCCGCTTGAGCCCGGTATGAAGTTCGATGAACCCGCCGGCGGGACCGGCGGTATGTACCGCGCAGCCGTCCAAGTCATGCGAGAACGTGGCATCGACCCCCACCAGTTCGGCTGGTCGCTGACTGACATAGACCCGCTCGCGGCAGCCGGGGCCGCCGTCAACGCGGTCCTCTGGGACCTCGGTCCGCACGTAGTGATCGCCTGCGGCGACACACTCCACGAGGGCAACCTCACCGCCAAGGCGGCGCAGGAGGCACGCGAGTCCCTGGAGCGGCGCGACACGTTGCACTCGCAGGCCGCCTTCCTCGCGGCGATCCGGAAGGTCGAGGCTCTGGTGCGAGGTATGGCCGCCTAACCAGGGGAGAACACCCCCCGAAATCTCTCGAATGTGATCTTGACCCTCCCTTGAATGCATATAGAATAGAAGCATCGGGAAGGGGTGGCGATCCCTGCGCGTGCGACCACTGCTTCGACTGCGGAACCGGCCCCACCGAAACCTGCGAACACGACGCGCAGCAAAGGGCCAGCGTCGGACCCAGCCTCCGGCCGGGGCCGACCGGCAGCCCAACCACGACCTCCCCAACACGCCGCAGATGGAGAGCAGATGACCTACAAGAGGGGCGACCGCCTCGCCCTCGTTCAGACCACCGACCATCACACCGAACTCAAGCCCGGAGACGAGGGGACCGTCCGCCGTTTTGACGCCGGTCTCTCGATCCTTCACGTGGCCTGGGACAGCGGCTCCACCCTCTCGATGCTCCTCGACGACGGCGACGAGGTGCGCCCCGCGTAGCCCCACCGGGCTCGCCCAGCCGGGGCGGGCCCGGAATTCCACCAGTAGACCTCTTGGAGATACACGCATGCTCATCACCGACGCCGCAGTCCGAGAGGCAGCGGCCACCCTCGCCCGCTACCTCGGGGAGAGCTGGGCCATCGACTCCGAAGCGCCCGCCGACGGCGCAGCCCACCTCAACCACCCTGACGGACGAACCATCAGCTTCCGTCCCGTCTTCGGCGGAAAGAGCGCCCAACTGTGGATCACGGGAAACAGCGCGCCCACACTGCCGGACAACGCCACCCCCACAGAGCAGGACGCCCACGAAGCCCACATCGGCATGCGCCTCCCCGAAGGACACCGCTACAACAAGGCAACAACCCTCATCACCGACGAAGACGAAGACCCCACCGTCATCATTCTGCGAACCCTCCAAGAGCACCTCCTTCCGGCCTTCGAATACAAGCCGCACTACGTCGGCCACCGCCCGTGGGCCGAACTCTTCGCCAAGGCACTCGACGCGCTCAACGACGAGTCAG
The DNA here is from genome assembly GCF_042724175.1 of Streptomyces sp. NPDC127084. Taxonomy (NCBI): domain Bacteria; kingdom Bacillati; phylum Actinomycetota; class Actinomycetes; order Kitasatosporales; family Streptomycetaceae; genus Streptomyces; species Streptomyces sp. NPDC127084. The sequence goes on along the minus strand of NZ_JBHXFA010000102.1, from coordinate 18,664 downwards.
CAACCACCGCCCCAGGCACCTCCTTGCGCGACTGCGGTCCCGAAGCCCACACCCGCCCCCACGACGAACACCCTGACTCGAAGAACGACAGCGAGCCTGAGCCTGAGCCGGAGTCCGATGCTGACCCGGCAGCCAAGGGGGAAACCGGGACGGACAACGACACGGTCAGGGACGCCCCTGACAGCCCCGTCCCTGCAACGGAACCCGCCTTCGAGGACGCCGGCCAGAAGACCGACACCGCGTCCGAACCAGCTCAGGAACCCACCGGTGACGGCGAACCTTCCGCCACCACCACGAACCGGCGACCCCGCAAGCGCACCACCAAACGCCGCCCCAAGGCCAGCACCACCTGACACCCACAACCCAGCCCGGGGGCGCGGCCTGACCGCGCCCCCGATCCGGAGCGCCATGAACAACAACCTCGGAGCCATCGCCCGCCAACGCCACTACATCTCCCTGCGGCACGCGGACAGAGAAGTACGCAGACGCACCTGGTCCATCAGCTACGGACTCCCAGGATTCACCACCCAATTCGGCACACCGCCACAACCCGCCACCCGACACACACCAACCTCGATGGACCGAGCCGTCGCCGACGCCAAATGGATCAACCGCGGAGCCTGCCTCGCATGTACATGGGAAGGCCCCGAACGCCACCGGCGTGACGAAGCAATCGAAGACGCCCACGACCACACCCACCCCGGATGGCGGCAACTGCCGATCTTCCACCCATGCCCAAGCGGCAAAAGCGCAAAGACCTGGCAACGCCACCTGGAGAGCACCTACCCCGAAGGCTGGTTCGACGCCGGCGGCCCGCTCCGGCTGTACGCGAAGCCCCCCTTCGACATGCACGATGCCGGCGCCGCCCCAGGCGGAGGGTTCATCCTGTACACCGCCTACCGTGACCGCGTGACCTCCAGCGCCCTACAGCCCACCCTGGAAGACGAGGGTGCGGCCAGATAATCTGACCTCGCGACGTCTGGCCTGCGAGAATGGCCACAGAGGCTCTGCCCCGGATTCAGGGGCGGAGCCTCTGCGCGTGGGAAGGGAAATCCGCTGATGCAGAGTTCGAAGCAAGTCGTTGAGCTGGCACGACATGTTCGATACCCAAGACACTCTGCCCGAACGCGATCGCGCAAGGACGGTGTCGGGACGCAGTCGGGACGCAAGGACAGGAACAGACCGACAAGGGCGAAGGGGTGCCGACACACAGCACCCCTCCTGACCAGGCAAAACGATGCGATCGGGTGTAGATCCGCAAGGACCGTCAAGATCCCCAAAGGACTCATAATCCGTCGGCCGTGGGTTCGAGTCCCACCCGCCCCACCACGAAGTGGTCCAGCAGAAACGTTCTGACCAGCGAGTTTGCTGGTCGGGGCGGCCATGGAAGGATCTCGACGACCCACTGTTGATCATGATTTCATGATCGTGAGGACAGATTGAGGACGTCGAGTCCAGATAAGTCGGACAATTGGCTTTTTGGGTTGCCGGTCGAAGTGCCGGGGCATCTCGGCACTGAGCCCCGCGCCAGCGAACTAGCCTGATCTGGAGTCAACCCGGCGGGCATTGCCGGGCCTCGCCTGTAAGCGCGTCTCAGAAGCAGTCGGGCCTGTGCCTCACCGGGTTCGCTTGGAGAGTGATAGATGCTGTCGACGGGACTGTGGTGGTCGGACGCAGGATGCCGTCGGCGGCGAGCACATCGCCCGGCCACTTTTGGAGGCGCGGTTGCATAGCCTGTGTGCGAAACCGCCCCGTACTGAGCCTTCCCGATGGTGCGTCCCGCTCTCGGCTCTAGGGAACCGACTGCGAGGTCGGTGCGCTCTATGTCGTCGGCCCCGGACGTCAGGCGCCGTGCCCGCGTCCGCGATCAGTGGCCGCAGCGAGCGGTGCTGGGGATTCTCACATCGGTCGTGCTCGTGACCGTTGAACGGATCGGTACCGGGTGGCGGGGTCGAACCCAGACCGAAACGGCTGCATCACCCTGGCGCCGGACCGTCTAACCTGCCGAACATGATTCGTGCTGTGGTGTTCGATGTCGGTGAGTGCCTTGTTGACGAGACCCGTGAGTACGGGACGTGGGCGGACTGGCTGGGGGTGCCGCGCCACACCTTCGCGGCGATGTTCGGGGCGGTCATCGCGCAAGGACGGGACTACCGGGAGACGTTCCAGGAGTTCCGGCCGGGGTTCGACCTGACCGAAGAGCGTGAGAAGCGCGCAGCTGCCGGGAAGCCGGAGTGGTTCGGCGAGGGTGATCTGTACCCGGATGTCCGGCCGACGCTGACCGCCTTGCGTGGGGCGGGGCTGTGGGTGGGCATCGCCGGGAACCAGACCGTGCGGGCCGGCGGCCTGCTGCGTGGGCTTGACCTCCCTGCTGACATGATCGCGACCAGCGACGACTGGGGCGCGTCGAAGCCCGACGTGAAGTTCTTCGAGCACGTCATCGAGGCGACGCCCGCCGAGCCGGGCGAGATCCTCTATGTCGGTGACCGGCTCGACAACGACATCCGCCCGGCCGTAGAGGCCGGGCTTCTTACCGCCCTGATCCGACGTGGCCCCTGGGGCACGATCCAGCAGCGCGACCCGGACGCGGATGCGATCACGACGATGCGCATCGATTCGCTCACCGAGCTGCCGGAGAAAATCGCAAAGTTCAACGCTGAAGGGCGCTGACGGTCGTACCCCAGTCGTAGAGACGGTCATCGAGGTCCCGTACGCACCGCTCGTTCTGCCAGGGAGCGAGCGTGCGGCGTAGCTCACGCACGCGGTCCATGCCGGTGGCGTACCAAGTGATCGCCAACTGGTCGAGGGCCTGAATGCCGTAGCGGCACGCCTCTTCAGGCCTTCCGTCGGCGGCTTCGACTGCGGCGAGGTCACCGAGGATGACGGTGCGCTGCTTGGCCGACTCGGGCGGCAGGCCGTCAAGCACGTCATGGAGTGTTTGGCGCGCTTGTGGAAGGTGGCCGGCCTTCAGTTGCGTGTTCCCTTTGAACGCGGACAGGCGGATGGGGCTGAACCAGTCGAGCCACTCGGGAGTGGCGTGCCCGGGGCCTGTGGCGAATATGTCCTCGGCGCGACGGATCAACCGTAGCGCCGTGTGAGGATCTCCGCAGCGGGTCTCGCACTCCGCCTCGACGGCATCCAGCCACGCCCAGAATTCCGCCGACGCCTCTCCACGGCGGGCATACGTACGAGCCGCCGTCATCCGCTCGCTTGCCGCATCCCGCTCACCCGCCCAGCCCGGGATGAAAGCCGTGTGGGCGAGTATCGCCGCTCCGAGCAACGGATCGTCCGCTTCGCCTGCTGCCTGTAGGGCCCGCAGCAGGCTCTCGGAAGCCCGCTCCGGCTGGCGCAGGTCGAAGAACTCGATACGGCCGGCCAATAGATAGGACTCAGCCAACGCGGCCGCGAGGGTCCGACGGGCTGGGTTTGCCGTCTCTGGTAGAAGGGCGCAGCCCAGCCGGGTGTGCTCCAGGACTGCTGGGTGTAGCACGGCAGGTGCGACGGACCAGTACAAGTGTCGATGTGAGCGTGTGACTGTCTCGAAGTCCTTTCCGACGGTTGCTGGTTGTACCGAGGCTCTCCCTTGAGCAGGGACGGACGCCAGTCGCGTTCCCGGCACCGAAGCATGCGGAGTGGCGTTGGTCGCCGAGCTGGTCTGGGGCCGTGTGTTTCCCCAAGGAGGGATGAAGCCGAGGTCTTCCATGCTCTGTCCCAGAAGGTGGGTCAGTACCCGGTGCACATCGGGCTGTGGCCAGGGCGGTGTGGCGGACTCCCAGCGCCTGACCTGCCGGACGCCGACGGCCAGACCTCTGATACCGAGCGTCAATGCCACTTCGGTGATCGCGTCGGCCAAGGCTTGCTGGGAGTTGTAACCAGCAGCGAGGCGAGCGGCTTTGAGCCTGGTGTTGCCTGCGGGACGGGCCATGGATCTCCTCCGGAGCGAGCTCTCTCACCAGGGTGACATGCGATGTCCTCGATACGGCGGAAAATGACCTGCCGAGCAACAAGTAAGCTCTGTCGAAGTCCTTTTGATGACCGGTCAGAGTCCTCGAATAGGGCGTTGCGTGCTCAGCATGATGTGACCACTCCGCGACGAGGGCCTGCCGGTCTCCAGCGGATGCAAGGGGCTGTTCCAGCACATCCAATGCAGAAGAGAGGATCCGTCATGCCGCAAGCCAGGCGAGAGAAGAAGGACCACTTGATCTACGCGGACGTCGTGGACTCCAAGTCCAAGGCGGGCGTGTGGATGGGCGAGCGCGCCTCCTTCCAGGAGAAGCAGGGCCGCATCATCGAGGCGCTCAAGGAACAGACCGACTGGGTCGAGCTGAAGGACGCGATCATGGTCATCGGCACCGACCCGGCCGGCATCACGGTCATCGCGCCGAACCCGACGCTGCCCGGCATGATCGTCCTCGCCGACGGCGGCTCTCCGGCCACCTCCGCGAAGCTCCAAGCCGCAGCCGAGGAGAAGGTCCGTGCAGTCATGGGCGACCTCGGCATCGCCGAAGAGGAAACGGCGGCCTGACCACCATGGCCGCCCCCCGAATGCTGTGGGGGAAGTACTTCCAGTATGAGCGGGACGGGGAAGCAGTTCTCCTCGACCCCGTCGGGCTGGACAGTGTGTTCATCGACTCCGGCGAGGTCCACGACCTTGCCGGGGTCCCCCCGACTGCGACCCACGAAGCCCTCGCCGGGCTCGGCTTCACCCCCGACGGTCCTGCGGACGATCAGCGTGCAGCACTCCACAGCCGTCTTCGACTTCTCGGCCTCGATGCCACGCCCCATCGCATCAGCGGTCTACGCGTGGTCCTCACCGACCGCTGCAACATGGCCTGCACCTACTGCTTCGTCGATACGAATACCGGCAAGCCGGACATTACGAAGAAGGAGCTGTCGCAGGGGCTGGAGTTCCTCTTCGAGCAGAACGCCGGGCAGCAGGAGGTGTCCATCCAGTGGTTCGGTGGCGAGCCGACCATCCGCTTCGACCTCATGCGGTACGGCGACCAGCTCTCCGACACCCTCGCCGACCGCTACGACGTAACCAGGGTGCGGCGCACCGTCGTTACCAACGGGGCCCGCTTGACGGACGATGCCCTCGACCACTTCGTCGCATACGAGTACGGGGTCGGCATCTCCATCGACGGCCCGCCGGGCATCAACTCGGCGAACCGCCTCTTACTCGGCGGCCAGCCCGCCGACGACCGCATCCGTCGAAACGTCGCCCGGTTGGTCGCGGCAGACGGGCTGCACGTGGGCTGCAACCTCACCCCGACGGCCGCGAACATCGGACGCCTCGATGAGACCGTCCGATGGATCATCGATGACCTCGGGTTACGGTTCATCTACGTCAACACCCCCATCCCGACCGCGGGCCGCTGGCAGGTCAACGGGGCGGACCTGGCCCACGAGCTGTACGAAGCCCGACTGGCTGCACTCGGGCGGGGCGGCATGCTGTTCTCCGTCCTGGACCGCGCCTTCCAGGCCCTCGACACCCGTCGGCCGATGCTGTTCGACCACATGCAGGGCGACCGCAGCCTGAATGCTGCCCTCTTGCCCGGCAACCGGGTCAGCCTGTGCGACATCAACTTCACCGAGGCGTCGTTCCTGCACACCCTTGACGAGCTCCGCGCCAATCCCGGACTCCTTGCCGGAGTAGCGAAGAAGGTCGCTCCAGTTCCTGAGTGCGGGACCTGCCCGGCGCTCGCCATCTGCGGCGGGCCGTCGCGCAATGAGCAGGCTCTCGTCGGAGGCGGTACCCCGGATCCGGAGATGTGCGCGTTCTACCGGAGCACCGTGGAGATCGCGGTGTGGGACAACACGGGGGTGCAATGAGTACTCACGTCAGTACTGCGCTGATCTCCACGGCCGGGCACTGCAAGGTGGCTTGCGGGTTCTGCTTCAGGGCCGACCGCGCCCACGGCTTCCTCGACACCGCGACCTACGCCCGCACTTTGTCGCGGCTGAAAGAGGTAGGTGTGGAAGGGGTGTGCTTGAGCGGCGGCGAACCGACGCACCATCCGCAGCTCCGGCAGCTTGTACGGCTGGCTCATCAGTTCGGCATGCCGGTGTCGATGGTCACGTCGGCCCGCACCGTGGCCGAGGTGACCGTCCTGTCCCGGGTAGCACACCTCCTGGCCAACGTCACCGTCTCCGCCGACTCGCAGGGCGCGATGCTGTTGGGGCGCACGACTCGCACCGCGGCCTCAGGCGTCGACACGCTGCGCGGTGTCAGCACCGAGACGAAGATCCTGCACGTCACCTGCTGGGACCTGAGCGACAAAGAGTGCCAGGACGTTGCGGCCCTCGTCTCCGCGGCAGGGGTAGAGGTCCAGTTCAGTCCTGTCGTACTCGACGAACGCGCCCTGCACCGCGACGGCACATCGGTCCAGGACTATCTGGCGCAGCAGCAGCTCGACGCCGACATACTGGGCCGCCACTTCAACCTCTCCGACCGCTACCGGGCCTATCTAGACGAGCTGCGGGAATTGCACTTCCCCGCCGTCCAGGGCGAGAGATGGTCGTGCCGCTCGGCGACCGCGTATGTCACCGCAGATGGTGACATCCGGCGCTGCCCCTACAGCCAGGCGTCGGTCAGTGCCCACGCTCCCCGGGCTGCGATCAGGTGCTTCCTGACCGCCCCGGCGCAGGACCGGGTGACCCCGGACTGCGCCGCCATCTGTCGCCCCTCCGCCGCGCCCGACGGCCGCGACGCATCGTGCGCCGCATAGACGGGCGCAAACGACTCCTTGGACCGCGCTATGACGATCACGACCCCTGACGGCTTCACCCAGCGGTGGCGACAGCCGCCGAATTTCACACTGGAGGTGGGCTTCGACTACGTGTTCCTGCCTGCTGTCGACATCCTCGACTACGTCCGTAGGGACGAAGGGGTCCGCTTTACCCTCCTCGGGGATGACGACTGGCAGGTGTGCATGGACCGCACCGCAGCTTTCCGGACCGCGCCGATCGAGGAGGTGGTCACATGGACATTCCGGCTGGTGCACTTCAATCTGAGCCGCTTCTATGCCGACCTCCTGCATGGGTTCCAGGAGGAGGTCATGGTCCCCTGGCGCTCCCATCTGTCTGCCCAGGGCTTCACCTGGCAGCGTCTGGCACCGGTCCTGTTCCTGTCCACCGCGGGCGCCGCCTCGACGTACCACAACGACAACTCGCACGGTCTTGTCTGGCAGGTCCATGGCGCCAAGACCTTCCACAGCTACCTCGAACCCGACGAGCACCTAGCAGCCGACGCGGCGGTCCTTGGCGAGACCACGGGCGAGGAACCTCCCGAGCATGATGAGTCCGACCGTCAGTCCGTCACCATGCGGCCCGGGGACCAGCTGTGGAGCCATGCGCTGACGCCCCACTGGGTCACCACCGAGTCGGCGCTCGCCATGAGCGTCACCCTCTCGCACGGTGGCCTCTGCCACCAAGGCTGCTTCTCCGAGCGGGAACTGGCGCTGCGGGCCTACTGGGACGAGAATCCCGACGAGGCGTGGGTGCATGACCTCCGCAACGTCCGCTACTAAAACCGCGTCCCACGACACGAGGCAGGCCCGTGTCGTGGGACGCATCCAGTGGCCGGCTACGGGGTGAGCCGGTTAGGTCCCCGGAAGAGGAAGGTCGCTTCGCGGATGGAGTCCAGGCCCAGCAGCACCATCAACACCCGCCCAAGCCCCATGCCGAGCCCGCCGTGCGGAGGACACCCGTACCGGAACGCATTCAGGTAGTCCTGCAGCGGCTCGGGGCTCATGCACTTCTCGGCGGCCTGCTTCAGCAGCATGTCGTACCGGTGCTCACGCTGGGCACCGGTGGTGACCTCCAGCCCCTTCCACAGCAGGTCGAAGCTCAAGGTCACGCCAGGGTCGTTTGCCGACCGCATGTGGTAGAAGGGCCGAATGCCCACCGGATAGTGCGTGATGAACACGAACTCATGCCCGGTGGCCTCCTTGATATGAGCAGAGATGCTCCGCTCCCCCTCGGGGTCCAGGTCCTCCTTGACCCCCGCCGGGTCCCAGCCACCCTTGCGCAGGATCTCGTGTGCCTCGGCCATCGTGATCCGAGGGAAAGGCGTGGTGGGGACGGTGACCTCGACGCCGAAGTGCTCGCGGATAGCCTCGCCGTGCGCGTCGACGACCTTGGCGATCGCGTGCGCGAGCATCTGCTCCTCGAATGCCATCACGTCCTCGACGCCGTCGATCCAAGCCAGCTCCAGGTCGACGCCCGTGAACTCTGTGGCGTGCCGGGACGTGAACGACGGCTCGGCACGGAAGACCGGGCCGATCTCGAAGACCTTGTCAATGCCGGCCGAGATCGCCATCTGCTTGTAGAACTGCGGTGACTGCGCCAGGTAGGCACTGCGGTCGAAGTAACCAAGTTCGAAGACCTCCGCGCCGGACTCCGAAGCCGTGCCCATGAGCTTGGGGGTGTGCATCTCCGTGGCGCCCTGCGCGTACGCGTACTCGCGCATCCCCTGCTCCAGGGTGGTCTGCACGACGAACATCAGCTGGGTGGCGGGACGGCGCCGTACATCCAGGAACCGCCAGTCCAACCGCTGCTCCAAGCCGGTGTGCTCGTCGATCGGCAGCGGCGTGGCGGCCAGGTTCAGGACCTCGACAGCCTCGGGAACGATCTCCAGGCCGCCGAGTTTCACCTGGGCAGCGTCGACGACGCGGCCGGTGATGCATACGGCGGACTCGGGGGTGAGGGCTTCGAGCAGGGACTCCAGCGGTCCGCCGTCGCGCTTGTGGGTCACCTGCACCATGCCGGTGCCATCCCGCACGATCACGAACTGCATCTTGCTCTGCAGGCGCAGGGTGTTTACCCACCCGCAGACGGAAACGGTACGGCCGACGTGTTCTCGCAGGTCGGAGACGTGTACGCGGCTTTGGATCATTCGGTCCTCCGAAGGACGTCGTCATGATCCCTTGGGAGTGCGGGCGAGAAGGGCAACTCGCGGTACCACCGCACTTTCGCCGCCACATGGTGACGGCCTCATTCGGGCCCGATGACGGGGGCCGGCCGGCGGGGCATTGGACCACCGATCGGGGTCGTTCCTCCCCGCGCTCGGGAGGGTCTTCGCCTCGGGGTGCGAGACCGCCTTCGCAGCTACCGGCGGTTCTCTCAGCTCGCGTGATCCCTGGCTACTCGTCTCCGTCAACGCGTTGCCCGAAAGAATATGAAGACTGCGACGCGCCCGCAATCAATTAGCCCATGTGGTCGCCTCACGCCGGGGCCCGTGGGGCAAAATCGGCCTGTGTGTTCCCGGTGAGCTCGCCCAGCTGGGCGCAAGCGGCATTGGCTGCTGAGGCCGCCAAAAGAAATGATCAGCGAGACCTACAAGCCTGATCTCTCGGAGACCAGCCCATGACGTCGGCTTGTTGGCATCGCATTGATTGATACCCGGTCACTGTCCCAGGACTGTGAACTTTGTCGGTCCTCTCAGCGCCGCGGTCGCACCGTCCAGATCCGCGAGCCGTGCGGCAAGGGTGGCCTCCGCGAGCCGGGGTGGCAGTGCGGCGCTGAACTTGAGGCCGTTCAGTGCACGCGCGTCCACTGCGGGAAGGCACAGTTGATCGGCGGCTTCCGAAGTGGCCTTCCTCCATTCCGTGGGCGTCACGTCCTCGCGAAGCCGGATACAGGTATCGGTTGGCCTCTGCAGCGGATCGGCGATCGTGGTGAGTGTGGCGGCCAGGGTCGCGTTGGCCCGATAGCCGGCCCAGGTCCACCAGCGTACGTTGGTGTCCCTCCCGCCTCTTGCGACCACTGTCCCGTCGGCGTGTACGAGTGCGCAGTTGCTCTTGCGTGCTTGGGCGAGCGCGGTATTGGCACGTCCGGTGAGGGTGACCGGTGGGTCAGTGCCGAGGAGTACTTCACGCGCCGCCTGAGTCAGTTCGTACGAGGCGGTCCGACCGGAACCTGCTCCTCCCCAGCGCGCCTTGCCGCCGCCGTCGGTCGGTTCGACGAAGCATCGCCGCCGGGACCAGTCGATGTACGTCACCTGCCAACTCTGTCCGGCGAGGAGCAGGCGCCGAGGACCCGCCACCTCTTCGGTCAGCAGCGCGGGATTGGTCGTGCCGATTTCGGTACGGCCTGAGAGCACCGTGAATTCCGGAGCCGCGGTGAACACCGCGGTGAGGTCCATGAAGTGCCGGTAGCCGAAGCGGCGTTCCGCCTCGGGGCCGATGAACAGCATCCCCCCGTCCCGGTCCAGGAACCCCTCGTCGATTAGGTGGCGGACGACGGGCTCGGCCGAAGTTCCGAAGGGGCCAAGCCCTCCCCACCATTCCTGCCACAGTCGGTCTCCGACCCGGTGCTCCTGGAGGCACAGGGCCAGTACTTGTTGGGCGACGATGTGCCGGGGTTCTGGTGGGGCCATCACTGGCTCCACCCAGCCGCGTGACCACAGCAGTAGTAGGGCTGCTGCACCGACCAGTCCGTCCTCGTCGACGGTGAGGAACAGGCAGTTACGGGTGGAACCCGGCCGCCGGCCGGTACGGCCAAGCCGCTGGAGGAAGGAAGCCACGGTGGCGGGCGCATCGATCTGGATGACGCGGTCCAAGTCGCCTACATCGAAGCCGAGTTCCAGGGTGCTGCACCACCTGCCCTGCAGGACCTCCGAGGCAACGTTAGCGACGTGCTCGATGCCTACCAGGCATCTCGGTACGGCTTCGCCACCCGACGTCTCCCCCTTGTCCTGGCCGATGCACTCGCCGCGTCCCGCACTTATTCGGGGCACGAGGCGGAGGGAGCCCACGCCCTGCTGGCCCTCGCATACCACGGCGCCGCCATGGTGCTGGGCAAGGTCGGAGAGTCCGAGCTGGCATGGATCGCCGCGGACCGTGGTCTGGCAGCAGCGCACTACAGCGGCCGCAGCGAAGTCACGGGATCGCTCTTCCGAGCAGTCACGCACTGCCTCCTGGCCACCGGACGCTTCACAGCCGCGGTCCAGCTGGTGAATGACGCAGCGGGGGTCATGCAGCCGGAGCTGGGCAACGCCAACGACGAGTACCTCTCCGTGTACGGCACGCTGTTTCTCACGGGCGCGATGGCCGCCGCCCGGGCAGAAGACCGGGCGACCACGCAGACCTTCCTCCGCGAGGCGAACGAGACCGCGCAACGACTCGGCGCCGACGCCAATCACATGTGGACGGCCTTCGGCCCAACCAACGTGGCCATCCACCGCGTAGCCACCGCCGGCGAACTCGGCGACATCCAGATCGCCGCGGACCTGGGCTCACGAATCGACACCACCGCCCTGCCCGTGGAGCGGCGCGTAAGGCACAGCCTCGAAGTCGCCAGGGCGCTGAGCCACTGGAACCGCACCGACGACGCCGTGGCAGTCCTGCTCGAAGCCGAACAGGCCGCTCCCGAGCAGGTGCGCCACCACTACCTGAGCCGGGAGCTCGTCATCGGCTGGATACGCGGAACCAGGGGTCGGCCTTCCCTACCCGTGGCAGACCTGGCCCGCAGACTGGGCATCGTGGCGGGCAGCTAGAGTCCGATCCGTGAGCGAGAACGAGCACGAAGCGAAGATGGCCCACCCCCGCATGGCAGCCGGTGCTCTCTTCTTCGACGAGGCCGATCGAGTCCTCCTCGTCGAGCCGTCCTACAAGGACTACCGAGATATCCCGGGAGGCTACGTCGAGGAGGGGGAGTCGCCCCGACAAGCCTGCGTGCGCGAGGTCCAAGAGGAACTCGGCATCGCACCCCACATCGGCCGCCTCCTCGTCGTCGACTGGGCACCGAACCCGGGCGAGGGGGACAAGGTCCTCTACCTCTTCGACGGCGGCCGCCTGAGCGCCGACGACCGCCAGCGGATCGCGCTGCAAGCGAACGAGCTCCGCGGCTACGATTTCCACCGCGCCGAGCAGGTGCCTGAACTCACCATCCCACGCCTGGCGCGTCGCATCGCCGCTGGTGTCCAGGCCCGAGTGAACGGCCTGACCACCTATCTGGAACACGGGAAGTCGCCGGAAACTGGGGAGTGACCACATCTGCGTTCGATAGCCATGCACAAGGCTGCGCAACCGTCTGGGCCGCCCGGCGGCCTTGACCCCCAGCCAGGAGCGCCTCGTAGTACGCCTGGCTGGAACTGGGGCATTCGCTCAACGTCTCGTCAGAGGTGCTGGACGCATCGCCCGGGCCCTACGTCTGGACGAGGCCGAGCGTCAGGACCTGCACGGCCTGGCCCGATCGGCCAAGCCCTGCAGCCGCCGGCGCCCCGCGCCGGAGCCGACCGCCCAACTGCCGGATGCGCTGGGCGGGACGTCCCCGAGATCGTGATCGGCCGGCGCAGTGCCTCGGTGGCCACGGCCGGGTACGCCGCCGCGACAGACACCGGCACCAGTAACGGCGCCCAGCGCCCGTGTCGGTGGCGAAGGCCCGTGATCGCCTCCGGCGGAAGCGGGAGGAGCGGTCGGAGAGGACTGTGGCGCAGGCGCCGTCCCGACCAGCAGCCACAGTAGGGACGACAGCACTCAGTGGCGTACGGGCGGGAGCGGAACAGGTTCTCCGTCGTCCACGATCATGGCGGTGATGCCGCGTGCCTCCGCGGCCCGGCGGAAGCGCCGCTCGATGTCGGGCTGCTCAGTGTAGGCGGGCGGGTTGTGGAAGAGCCCGTAGTGCATCGCGCAGACCGCGGAGGCGCCGAGGACTTTGGCGGCCTCGACTGCCTGCTCGGGTGTCATGGTGACGGGTACGTCGGCTTCGTAGCCCTCGAAGCGGCATATGACGCCGTTGACGGGCACGAACGCGATATCGAAGGGGCCGTGGTCGCGGGCGATCTGCCACCAGTTGCCGTGCCACATGGTGTCACCGCAGTGGATGATCCGCCGGCCGCCGCCCGCCACGATCCAGGCGACCTGGTCGCAGTCGCCGCCCCTCCAGTCCAGGGAGGTGACCGGCGTCACGGTCAAGGAGCCGACACGGCGCGGCTGTTCGAGCTCCTGCGGGATCACGTCGATGCCGGCCTCCCTGAGTTCCGGCGCGATCGGGGTGTGACAGCCGACGGTGCCGGAGAGAGCGAGCCGGGCGATCAGTTCCCGGTCGTAGTGGTCAGGGTGCAGGTGGGTGACCAGGGCGTGTGTCCCGGAGGGGCTGTCGACGGCAAGGACGGGCCGCCGCGGTGATCCCATGACGGGAGTGAGCGGCTCGACGTGCTCGAGTGGGTCGATGAGAACGCGGGTGTCGCCGAGACTGATGTCGACGCCGGCCCAGGCCAGGCGACGTACGCGGAACGTTTCTGCGGGGATCTGGCTGGTCATGGTGAGCCTCCTGATGTGGCTGGTCGCCGCTGTTCGGACACTGGTCTGCGGATGTGCGACGGTCGTCGCCGTCACAGTGGAAGGTGATGGGCGGGTTTGGGCGGTTCCTGCAGGGCGGGGGCGCCGGTGCCGGATTGGCGGCGGCGATGCGCGGCCGTGGGACGTGCGAGTACGGCGAGGGTGACGGCCGCCGCGGCGGTGAGTGCGGCCATGACCGCGGCCATGGGTGTCACATCGCCGGGTCCGTGCACGCCTGCCAGGGGCGCGGCCAGGCCACCGAACAGGAACTGGCCGCAGCCGAGCAGCGCCGCTGCGGCGCCGGCGTGAGCGCCGTGGTTCTCCAGGGCCAGCGCGGGCGTGTTGGGCAGCACGAGCCCCACGCTCGTGATCACGACGAAGAGGGCGGCGAGCACCGGCCACAGCCCCGCGCCGGTGAGCGCGAGGACGAGGAGGGCGACACTGCCGGAGGCCGAGCCGATCACACCGCAGCCCAGCAGCAGCCGGGCGTCGACGCGGCGGACGACCCGTCCGTTCGCCTGGGCCGCGGCGACGAGTCCCAAGGCGTTCATGGCGAAAACGACGCTGTACTGCTGCGGCGACAGACCGTAGATCTGCTGGAGCACGAAGGGGGAACCCGAGATGTAGACGAACATGGCCGCGAACACCAGCGCGTTGGCGAGCGCGTACCCCATCAGAATCCGGTCCCTCAGCAGCCGGCCGTACACCGATCCGGCCGCTCGCAGACCGCCGGGCCGACGGCGGTGCGCGGGATGGCTCTCCGGCAGCGCACCGAGGCACACGACGAAGACCACGACACTCAGCGCGGCGAGCGCGACGAAGATCTCGCGCCAGCCCGACAGTCTCAGGATCTGGGCGCCCGCGAGCGGGGCGACTATCGGCGCGAGGCCCGTCACCAGCAGCAGCAGCGAGAAGTACCGTGCCGCCGCCCGCCCTGTGTGGAGGTCACGCACGTACGCATAGGCGATGACAAGAGCGAAGGCACCGCTTGCCCCCTGCAGGCCCCGGAGCAGGACGAGGATCTCCGCGTTCGGGGCGAGGGCGCACGAGAACCCTGCCGCCGCGTACCCGGCGAGTCCGAACAGCAGCGGTCTGCGCCTGCCGAGCGCATCGCTCATCGGGCCGGCCACGAGCTGGCCGACGGCCAGACCGACGAGGCAGGCCGTCACCGTCAGCTGGACCCTCGACGCGGAGCTGTCCAGATCCTCTGCGAGCCGGGGCAGGCCCGGTACATACGCGTCGGTGGACAGCGGTCCGAGCGCGACGAGAAGGGCAAGGATCACCAAGACCGAAGCACTCCGCGCGGGGTCCTCTACCGCACGATCGGCACCGTTTCTCTTCTTGTTCTTGGCCAATTCCGAATTCCTCTGTTCAAGCAGGGAGGGGTAACGGGGCGATCGGACAGCGCGTAGCGTCCGGAGCCGGAGCCGGAGCCGGAGCCGGAGCCGCCGTCGCCCCGCCCGTCCCGCGGTCAGGACGTCAGTGCCGTTCGGACGACATCGGCCAGAGCCATCGGTTGACGTCCAGTCAGGTCGGTGACCGTCGAGCTGACGTTTGCCAGATAGCCCTCGCGCGCCGCCGCGCCGAAAGAGGTCACGAGGTCCGCGGTCTCCTCCGGGAGTCCGGCGGCCCGCAGCCCGTCCGTGGACGTGTTGTCGTCGACGCTCACGAGTTCGACGTCACGGCCGCCGATCTCGCGTGCGAGGGCAGCGAGGTCTGCGCCGCTCAGCGCCTCGGGCCCGGTGACGTCGTATGCCAGATTCTCGTGCCCGCCCCCGGTCAGGACCGCGGCCGCCGCCGCGGCGCAGTCTTCCCGGGTCACATACGCGGTGGCCCCGGCGCCGCTGTTGGTCACGAGTCGGCCCGAGGCGACTGCTCGTTCGATGACCGGCACCTGCAGGTGCGCGTAGAGGTTGTTGCGCAGCACCGTCCACCGCAGGCCGCTGTCGCGCAGCGCCTGCTCTGTGCCGGCATGGTCGGCGACCACCCGCGCGGGGTTCCCCGGCACCGGTTCCGGCACGGAGGTGTACACGATGTGCCGGACGCCCGCGTCAGCCGCGGCCCGCACAGCCGCGCGCTGCTGTTCGAGACGCGCACCGACCGCATCGGTCGATATGAGCAGTAGCCGGTCCACGCCCTTGAACGCGGTGGCGAGGGTGAGCGGATCACCGAAGTCGACCCGCCGGACGTCGGCGCCGCGGCCGGCCAGGTCGGCAAGCGTCTCCGGACGCCGAGTCGCGAGCACGATCTCCCGCGGATCGACGGCCTGCAGTGCGAAGCGAGTGGCGGCGCGTCCCAGGGGCCCGGAGGCTCCGGTGATGGCGATCGTCATCCTCGATCCAATCTGTAGCTATCGTGATTACGAATTTGACTGTAGTCATGACGGTTACGAAATGGCAAGATGGAGCCATGGCCCGGTCGACCAACACCCAGTTCGCCGTCGCCGTGCACGTCCTGACCTATCTCGCGGGCGCCGCAGGCCGCCCCGTGAGCTCGGGAGAACTTTCCGAAAGCACCAAGGTCAACCCGGTCCATGTACGCCGGGTGCTCGGCCCACTGCGCAACGCCGGACTCGTACGGTCACGCCCCGGCGTCCACGGAGGCTGGGAACTTGCCACCGACGCACGGGACATCACGCTCGCCGAGATATGGCGCCTCCTCCAGGGCGCCGACCCCGTACTGGGACTGCACGGACCCGACCCCGCATGTGCCACCGGCCGCACCGTCCAGAACGCGCTCACCGCACTCGATCGAACAATCGCCGACGCCATCACCACCCAACTCGAAGACGTGACCGTCCACGACGTCCTCACCGGACGCGCCAACGCCACGCCCCAACCGCCCCAGCCCAGCTGATACCGAGAGCGCATGTTCGTCTCGTGCGTTGGTGTGACTGTGTGCTGATGAGCTGACGGTTGAGCAGGTCGAGTGGTGTTGCCCTGGCCGCGCCCGTGCGGTCGCGCCGTGGTCGAGTGCAACCCGCTCGGGAGGCTCCGGCTCGGCGGCGCGGAGGACGTCGACGACCTTGCCCGGCATGTCGAGGGTGGCCGGCCGCTCTGCGGCCGGAGCGTCTTCGTGGTCGGCGGGGGCTTGGCCGGGCATGAGGTCGGCGACGGCAAGGCAACTGATGCCGTGTGCGCGGTCCGGGACGGCATTGGGCCGGTCCTTCAGATACGCGGCGCGCACGGCGCGCCGGACGGAGCAGGTTCTCGAAGTCCCGTATCGCGGAGGGGCGTACGATGCGACCTTCTGCTGTCGCACACGCAGCGACATCCCCTTCTAGCCGAACGGCCCAAAGGGCTCCTCATCTGGCGCGTGATCTGGCACGGGCGCACCTGACCGACAAACGTAGTCGAGGAAGCTGACGAAGTGCTCGCCGGACTCCAGGCTCAGCGACAGAGTGCGGACGCTGTCGGCCTTCGGCGCTTCGCCGTACAGCTTGTAGGCAACCTCCACGATCTGCTGGGAGATCCGAGCTGTTGTCTGGCGTCTACGCGGTCGGCGAGCAAGGGGAAATCTGGATGGGGCAGCTCCTGACGGGTGAGTTGCCACCAGAAGACGAGATCGCGAAGGCTGAGGGCTTCCTCACAGGGCCGGGATCCGTTGAGGACCTTGAGCTCTTCTTCTACGACTGAATCACCGTTGCTTCGTCGTCATCGCCGCGTCCATATGAGGATGGCGGCGAGGTGGAGTGCGGCCTGGTAGGCGATGGCGAGCTTGTCCGTTCGCATGGCTAGGCCGCGCCACTGCTTCAGCCGGTTGATGCATCGCTCGACTGCGTTGCGTTGCCGATACGCCTCGGCGTCGAAAGCCGGTGGGCGACCGTCGGCGCGGCCTCGCCGCAGACGGTGGCCGATCTGGTCGGACGGCTGGGGGATGACAGCGCGGATTCCGCGTTGGCGGAGGTGATTTCGGGTCGCGCGGGATGAGTACGCGCGGTCCGCCAGGACGGCATCGGGTCGGGTCCTCGGTCTCGCACCCCGACTCTCTACCAGGGCGGCCGCGCGCCTCGGCACACTAAATGCGACGAACTGTCATAGTTCATCGCATATCAATCGAGTGAAACCTATTTCCGGAGGTTTGATATGACTATCCGTCAAATGGGGTCGGGGGCGGGGGTGGAAGAGGCTCTCCCATCGTCGGCGTCGCGCGGTTGTCGAGTGCACTACTCGTTGTGGGGTGGGCTGCTGCGGGCGCTGGTGGCCGGGCTGGTGCTGGTGGCCGGTCTCGCCTTGCCTGTGGTGGCCTCGCAACCCGCCCACGCCGTGCCGCCCGGCACCTACGCCTACGTCGCCAACGGCGGCGACGACTCGGTGTCGGTGGTCGACACGGCCACCAACACGGTCGTCGCCACCGTCACCGTCGGCACTAATCCGCAGGATGTGGCGGTAACCCCGGACGGCGCCTTCGTCTACGTCCTCAACAACAACGACACCACGGTGTCGGTGATCGACACCGCCACCGACACGGTCGTCGACACCGTCACCGTCGGCCTCAACCCGCGCGAGTTGGCGGTAACCCCGGACGGCGCCTTCGTCTACGTCACCAACTTCAGCGGCGACTCGGTGTCGGTGATCGACACGGCCACCAACACCGTCGTCGACACCGTCACCGTCGGTGACTCGCCGAACGGGGTAGCGGTGACCCCGGACGGCGCCTTCGTCTACGTCACCAACAGCAGCGACGACACGGTGTCGGTGATCGACACCGCCACCAACACGGTCATCGCCACCGTCACCGTCGGCGACGGGCCGTTCGGGGTGGCGGTGACCCCGGACGGCGCCTTCGTCTACGTCACCAACCAAACAGGCGACTCGGTGTCGGTGATCGACACCGCCACCAACACGGTCGTCGACACCGTCACCGTCGGCGACGGACCGCTCGGGGTGGCGATCGCGGTGGTACCCGTTCCGCCGACGCCGGCGTTCACTCTGGTGAAGACCGTCGGCGGGACATTCACCGCGGGCGGCCAGGGCACCTACACGCTGACCGTGACCAACACCGGCGACGCGGCCACCGACGGCACCACGGTCACCCTCACCGACACCCTCCCCACCGGCCTCACCGCGGCCAGCCTGTCGGGTACCGGCTGGACCTGCGTCCTCAACACCCTCACCTGCACCCGCACCGACACCCTCGACCCCGGTGAGAGCTACCCCCCGGTCACCCTCACGGTCGACATCGCCGCAGACGCGCCGGCCCAGGTCACGAACACCGCCGCAGTCTCCGGAGGCGGCACCACCGGCACCACCGCCACCGCCACCACCACCATCCAGCCTGCGACCGCGCCGGCGTTCACTCTGGTGAAGACCGTCGGCGGGACATTCACCGCGGGCGGCCAGGGCACCTACACGCTGACCGTGACCAACACCGGCGACGCG
>NZ_JBHXFA010000101.1:18928-28473 GCF_042724175.1 Streptomyces sp. NPDC127084 | reverse complement strand
GCGACGGTCGCCTACAACCTGTACGGGCCTACCGAGTCGACCGTCGACGCGCTGGTTCAGCCGTTGTCGGCCGGTGAGCGGCCTGGCCTTGGGCGCACTGTGCTGGGCACCTGTGCCTATGTGCTCGATGAGCATCTGAATCCGGTCCCGTCCGGTGTCCCCGGTGAGCTGTACCTGAGCGGTGCCGGTCTGGCGCGCGGTTATCTCGGCCGTCCGGCGCTGACCGCCGAGCGCTTCGTCGCCGACCCGTTCACGCCGGGGGAGAGGATGTACCGCACCGGAGACCTGGTCCGCCGTACCCGCGACGGCGACCTCGTCTACCTGGGCCGTACCGACCACCAGGTGAAGATCCGCGGCTTCCGCATCGAACCCGGCGAGATCGAACACGCACTGACCCGACACCCCCGGGTCCAGGCCGCCACCGTGACCGTCCACGACGACGGCGCCGCCGGTCCCCGGCTGGTCGCCTACGTGGTGCCGGACGGTTCACTGGACCGTGCCGAACTGCGGGCCTTCGCCGCCGAGTCGCTCCCCGGCTATATGCTCCCGGCCGCCGTCGTGCCGCTCGACACGCTCCCCCTGACCGCGAGCGGCAAGGTCGACCGACGTGCCCTGCCCGCCCCGGACCTCCTCACCTCACCCACCGGCCGCCCGCCCCGGACACCGCACGAGGAACTGCTCTGCGGCCTGTTCGCCGAGGTCCTCGGCATCCAGGGCCCGGTCTCCATAGACGACGGCTTCTTCGACCTCGGCGGCCACTCCCTCCTCGCGATGAGGCTCCTCGGCAGGATCCGCACCACGCTGGGAGCCGATCCCGGCATGCGGACGCTGTTCGCAGCCCCGACCGTGGCCGCCCTGGCCCCGCGCCTGGCCCGGCAGCCGGACCGGGCCGAAGCGGCGGCCCTCGACCCCACCGCCGCGGCAGTCCTCGACCCCACCGACGCCCTTGACGTCCTGCTTCCGCTGCGTGCCGGGGGCGGCACCACGCCACCGCTGTTCTGCGTCCACCCCGCAGCGGGCATCAGCTGGGTCTACTCCGGGCTGCTGCGCCACCTCGACCCGGACCGTCCGGTCCACGGCCTCCAGGCGCGCAGTCTGCGCGGCGGCTCAGCGTCCTCCGTGGCCGAGATCGCGGACGACTACGTACGGCAGATCCGCGCCGTCCAGCCGCAGGGGCCTTACCACCTGCTCGGCTGGTCCTTCGGAGGAGTGGTCGCCCAGGCCATGGCCGTCGCCCTTCAGGACGCGGGCCATGAGGTCGCCCTGCTCGCACTCCTCGACGGCATCCCGGCCGACGTCGCCGGCCCCGGCGAGTACGCCGCGGACGGCCCCCCACCGTCTGACGACCCGATCGACACCCTCGCCGAGCTGCTCGCCTCGCTCGGGTACGACCCGGCCGACGGACGCGGCCAAGCCGAACTCACCGCGCTCCTGGGCGAGGCCGCCGACGTGCTGCCCGATGTCTTCGAGCAGCACCGCAAGCTGATGGCCGAACACGTCCCCACCCGCTACCGGGGCGACGCCCTCTTCTTCGGCGCCACGCTCGACAAGCCCGCCGACTGGCCCTACGGGGAGGCCTGGCGCCCGTACATCGACGGCCGCGTCGAGGAACACCGCATCCCCTGCACGCACGGCGCCATGACACAGCCGGAGCCCGTGGCACGGATCGCCGCCGTGCTCGCCGAGAAGCTTGGAGAGTGATCCGCCATGACCACAGCCTCTGTCAAACCGCCGTCCCCGCCCTCGCGTCCCGCGGCGGACGCACCGCGGAGGACCCGCTGGGGCCTCTGGGCACAGGACAACTTCCGCAAGCTCTGGATCGGTGAGACGACCAGCGGCCTCGGCACCGCCGTCGGCAATGTCGCGCTCGCCCTGGTGGCCGTCGTCACCCTGGAGGCATCGCCGTTCATGGTCGGCATGCTGACCGCCTCCGCCTGGGTGCCGTGGCTCTTCCTCGGCCTGCTGGCCGGCGCCTGGGTGGACCGCTGGCCCCGGCTGAAGGTGATGCTGGTGTGCGACCTCCTCCTCCTGGTGCTGTTCGGCAGTGTGCCGGTGGCCGGCTGGCTGGGCCTGCTGACCATGGCCCAGTTGGTGGTGGTGGCGCTGCTGGCCGGTGCGGTCAAGGTGTTCCTGTCCACCGCGAACAGCGCCGTACTGCCCGCGCTGGTCGCCAAGGAGGATCTGCTGGAGGCGAATGTCAAACTGCGCTCCGGTGACGCTGCGGCGGAGATCGCGGGGCCCGGACTGGCCGGCCTGCTCTCCCAGGCGTTCGGTGCGGTCAGCGGCCTTCTCGCCGACGCGGTCACCTACCTTGTGGCGGCGGTCTGCGTGGGCACCATCAGGGTCGAGGAGAAGCCGCCCGCGGTCTCCGAACGGCGCGGGATCCTGCGCGAGATCGGCGAGGGAGTCCGGTTCCTGGTGCGCGACCCGTACCTGCGCTCGCTGGCGGGCTTCGCCGCGGTCGGCAACCTCGGCCTCAACGGCATCCAGGCGGTGCAGACCATCTTCCTGGTCCGCAGCGTGGGCGTGACGCCCGCCGGTATCGGGGCGGTGTTCGCGGTGGTGTCGGTCGGTGGTCTGGCCGGTGCGGCGCTCGCCGGACGGATCGCCCGCAGGTTCGGCACGGCGCGCGGGCTGCTGCTCTGCCAGCTGGTGGGAGCGCCGTTCATCCTCCTGCTCCCGATGGCGGGGGAGCGGGTACCGCTGGCGGTGAGCGCGGTGGCCTGGTCGGTCTCGGTCTGCGGCGTGATCGCCGGGAACGTCATCGCCGCCAGCTTCTACCAGGCGTACTGCCCGCCCTCGATGCTCGGCCGGATCCGGGCCAGCGCCTCGACCATCAACTTCAGCGCGATCCCGGTGGGTGCCCTGCTCGGCGGCTGGCTGGGCGAGGTGCTCGGCGCCCGCACCACCCTCTGGATCATGGCGAGCGTGCTGCTGTCGGCCGGTGCGGTCCTGGTGGCAGGCCCGCTGCGTGGTCTGCGCAACTTCCCGGAGCGTGCCGCGGAGGCCTGACCGCCCCTCCCCGCCGTCCCGGCGCCCCCGTCCTCGCTCTTGTTCCCAGCACGTTCACATCCCCGGAGCCTTCCATGACCCGTACCGCCCGCCCGCGCCGCTTCCTGATGTGCCGCCCGACCCACTTCGAGGTCAGCTACGCGATCAACCCCTGGATGGACCCGGCCAAACCGGTCGACACGGACCTCGCCGTCGCCCAGTGGGAGCGGCTCTACGAGCGGTACGTCGCACTCGGCCACCGCGTCGACCTGATCGACCCGGTGCCCGGTCTGCCTGACATGGTCTACGCGGCGAACGGTGCCACCGTCATCGACGGCAAGGTGCTCGGCGCCCGGTTCCGCGATGCCGAGCGCGCCGCCGAGGGCCCCGCCTACCTGGAGTGGTTCCGGGCCAACGGCTTCATCACCCACGACCCGGTCCACCTCAACGAGGGAGAGGGCGACCTGCTGCTGACGGGCAGCTATCTGCTCGCCGGGCGCGGCTTCCGCAGCGTCTCCGCCGGACACGCGGAGGCGCAGGAGTTCCTCGGTCGCCCGGTGATCGGCCTGGACCTCGTGGATCCGCGCTTCTACCACCTCGACACCGCGCTCAGCGTCCTCGACACCGACGAGGTCATGTACTACCCCGGAGCGTTCTCGGCGGGCAGCAGGGCGGTGCTGCGGCGGCTCTTCCCGGACGCGGTGCTGGTGGAGGAGACGGACGCGGAGGTGTTCGGCCTCAACGTGATGAGCGACGGGCTGAACGTGGTGCTGCCGGAGGCGGCGACCGGCGTGGCGGCGAGGATGCGCGAGCGCGGCTTCCGGCCGATCGGGATGGACCTCTCCGAACTCTTCAAGGGCGGCGGCAGCGTGAAGTGCTGCACTCTGGAGATCCGCGAGGCCGTCGGGACCGTCGCCTGAGCCGTACCGGACGCGGAACCGCTAAACCCAGATCAACGACGCCGATCGACGCACGGTGCTCGCGCGTCGATCGGCTGTTGAACGTCCCTTGCCATGATGATCCCATCAGCCCGGAGCAGTCCGGGAATCCCGGGAAACCCCCTTCCCACCAGGGAAGACGTCCTAAGGAGCAGTCATGGCGAAGCGTGTGAACACCCCCGATGCCACCCGGTTCCGGCTGGCCGTCGCGGGCCTCGGTCTCAGCGCGGTGATCGCCCTGGGCGCCGCCGGCACGGCGATGGCCGACGGCACCAGTGGCACCGGGCAGGGCGGGGACGTCAGCACCAGCCAGAACGCCGTGCCGGTACCCTCCCCCACCTCCACCGACGACAAGGACTGGAACAGCAGCGGTTCCTGAACCGTTTCCGCCAATGGCTGTCGACCCAAGCCCCCGGGGCTCAGGTCAGGGATCGACCAGTGCCGGCGCCGGCTCCTCCAGCAGCCCGGCCACCTCGGCGGCCTCCGGAAGCCCCAGCCGGCAGAAGATCTCGTACGCCTGCCGCAACCGCGCCACCGATTCGGCCCCGCGCCCGAGGTCGGCCAGCGACCGGCCCAGCACCACCAGCGCCTGCGCCTGGTCCCGTTCAGCCCCCAGCTCCTCGCAGAGCACCAGCGCCTGCCCCGCGTGGTCGAGCGCTTCATCGGCCCGGCCCAGTGAACGCAGACTGTCCGCCAGCCGGTAGCGCGCATGCGCGGCCCGGTCCCGCAGACCAGCCTCCGTCGCCACCGTCAGACACTCCCGGAACCAGGTCACGGCCTCCTCGTGCCGCCCCAGCCCGTGCAGCGCCAGGCCCAGTACGTACAGGGTGTACGCCCGGCCGGGATCGTCCTGGCGGGTCCGCAGCTCGGCGAGCACCTCGTGGCAGATCTCCACCGCCTCGTCCGCCCGACCGCTGCGTACTCGTGCAAGTGCCGCGTTCACGGTCGTCACCAGAGCGCCGGAGCGGTGCCCCAGTTCATTGGCCAGCAGCAGCGCCTCGTCATAGTGGTCCACCGCCTCGTCAAAGCGGCTGAGGAACTGGCAGATCAAGCCGAGATCGTTGAGTGCCTGACGCAGGATCACCGTGTCACCGGCGTGCCGCGCCGCGTCCACCGCCTGATGCGCTGCCGCCTCGGCCGCGTCCAGCCGGGTCGCCGCCAGGGCGACGTTCCCGCGCAGGAAGTGCGCACGGCCGGCGGCGCGCACATCACCGTGCCGCACCGCGGCCTCGGCCAGCGCGTCTGCGGTCGAGGCGAGTTGACGGCTCGGCGGCGTCAGGACGAACGGTGTGAGCGCGATCAGCAGATCGATCGCGGCTCGCAGCGCCGTGCCCTGGACACCATCGGCCGGCGCCGCGCCCGCCACGCCGTCCTGCCGCACCGAGCCATTCTCGCGGCCCGCCCCGGCTCTCGCGTCCGCGGCGACTTGGGCCGCCAGCGCCACCGCGCCCGCACGCTCTGCCGCCGTCCACTCCCGGGCCGCGTCCCACCCAGCCAACGCCACACCGGAGGAGTGGGCCGGCCCGAGCGCGCCCGCCGCCGGATCGCCCGGCACCGCGTGCTGGAAGGCGGTGCAGGCCGTCGCCAGCAGGTGGTCCAGCAACCGATCCCGGGCCGCCAACACCTCCGGTGTCTCCGTGGCGTTGCCTGCCGCGGCAGCGGTGCCGCCCGTCTCCCCCCTCTCCATCGTCTTCGCCGGACGACGCCGGGCGAACGCCCGCAGCAGGTCGTGGTATCGGTACCGCCCCGGGAACGGCGACTCCACCATCGCCACGTCCACCAGCGCCTCCAACTGGTCCTCGGCTTCGTACTCGTCGAGATCGAGCAGCGCCGCGGCTGCCGGAAGCCCGATGTCCGGCCCGTCCACCGACGCGACCAGCCGGAACGCGCGAGCCTGGTCGGCGGTGAGCTGGCGGTAGCTCAGTTCGAAGGCGGCTGCCACCGCGAGGTCGCCGATCCGGAGCTCGTCGATCCGCCGCCGCTCCACCTGGAGCCGGCGGCTCAGCGTCTCCACCGTCCAGGTCGGCCGGGCCGCGAGCCGGGCGGCCACGATCCGGACCGCCAGCGGCAGGTACCCGCAGGCCACCACCAGCTCCAGCGCCGACTCCCGTTCGCGGTCCAGCCGCTCCGCGCCGATGGTGCGGCCCAGCAGGCCCAGAGCCTCGGACGGCTGGAACACGTCCAGGTCGACCTGCACGGTGGCGGGTAGCCCGGCGGGCCGGGTGCGCCCGGTGGTGAGGACCGCGCAGCCGACCGCCCCCGGGAGCAGCGGCCGGATCTGCGCCGCGTCCTTGGCGTTGTCGAGGACCAGCAGCAGCCGCCGCCCGTCCACCACGGACCGGAAGAGCGCCGAGCGCGCGTCCAGCCCATCCGGCACGGCGTCGTCTGGCACCCCGAGCGCCACCAGGAAGCCGCTCAGCACCGCCTCGGGATCAGCAGGCACCGGGTCGGATCCGCGCAGGTCCGCGTACAGCTGGCCGTCCGGGTAGGTCTCCCGTACCCGGTGTGCCACATGGAGCGCCAGCGCCGTCTTGCCGACTCCGCCCATACCGACCACGGTGGCGATCACCAGCGCCTGTGCCGATGGTGTGCCGAGTGCCTCGTCCAGTACCCGGATCGGCGCCGTCCGCCCAGTGAAGTCAGCTGCGTCCGGTGGAAGTTGAGCCGGTCGCGGCGGCGCTGCGGCGGGCCGGACGGTGGCCTCCGCCCCGTCCCTCTCCTGCCGTCGGCCCGGTTCGGCCACCGGTGAACCGGCACCGCTCGCGTAGTTGCCGGTGTCGGTGGCGCCCCGACCCGGTTCCGTCTCGTACTCCTCCGAAAGCTTCAGCTCCGACCCGGTGCCGCTCCCAGTCCCCGTCGCCGTCCCCGTCTGAGCACCCGGGTCCGGAGCGGCCAGCGCGGGATCCCCCTCCAGGATTCTCCGGTGCAGCTGGTCCAGATCCGCCCCCGGAGCGACACCCAGTTCCGCGAGGAACAACTGCCGCACCCCGCGGTACACCGCCAGCGCGTCCGCCTGCCGCCCGGCCTGGTACAGGGCCCGCATCAGCAGTCCGTACGCCCGCTCATGCAGCGGGTGCTCGGTGGTGAGCGAGGTCAGTTCCGGGATACACCGTGAGTAGCGGCCGAGTGCCAGGTCCAGCCCGATCCGCTCCTCCAGCAGGGTGAGCCGTAGTTCCTCCAACCGCTGTCGGTGCCGCTCGGCGAACGGTCCGGGTATTCCGGCCAGCGGTACGCCCTGCCACAACTCCAGCGCCTGGTTGAGGAGGTCGCGGGCGCGCAGTGGATCGGTCCGCCCGATGCGCTCCGCCTCGGCGGCCAGGGCCTCCGCCTCCGCCGAGTCCACGGCGAGTTTCGGCAGGGCCAGCCGGTAGCCGTCCCCCATCGACACCAGCACACTCGCCGCGGGCCGTCCGGCCCCGTCGCCTTCCCCGCCCCCTTCTTCTTCGCTCTTTCCTCCCGCGTCCAGCACCTTGCGCCATCGCCACGCGTAGGTACGCACCGTGGTCATCGCCGCGTTCGGCGGCTCTTCGCCCCACAGCGCGGCGATGAGATCGGTGGCGCTCGCCGAGTACCCCGGCCGCAGCAGGAGGACAGCCAACATCGCCTGCTGCTGCGGGCTTCCGGTCTTCAGCGCCGTAGCGCCCCGGTGAGCCCGCATCAGACCGAGTAACGAGAAACGGAGATCGCCCAATTCCAGCCCCCCAGCCAGAACACAGTGGCCGCCCCGCTCGGCACACATGTCTAATTTTGTGTCACCTTTTAACCACAGCATCGCACTCGGTGTCGAGAGCCTGTTGAGCCTGTGGTGATCAGAGGTTGAACCCGGACGTACAGAATCGCCGTGCCGCGGGTACGCCGGAGAGGTCCGGCACCGCCCGCCCGCCCCCTCGGCCGCCGGTGGCGCCGGGCCTGACCATATGTTCGGAGGCGGACGTCCGTGAACACCGCACTGCTGTACCGGCTCCTCGACGCTGACCCGGCCGCCGGGCCGGCCGAACTGCTCCACCGCGCCCGGGCCGGCCGTCATCTGGCGCACCTGGTGCTGTCCGCCCTGGTTCGCGACGGCGTACGGATGGGCGAGCCCGCCCGCGCCGAACTCCGCCGCGCCCGCGCCCGGGCATCCCACTACGCCCGCCTGGCCACCGACCTCGCCCGTTCCACCGGTGTCCGCGCCATCCGCGGCCTTCCGCTCGCCGCTTACTACCCGGCAGGCCTGCTCCGGCCGCTGGACACCCTCGACCTTGTCGCCCCCGACGAGGCTGCCCTGTGGCAAGCCGTCATCCGTCTGGTGACCGACCACCCGGTGGAGCACATCGACGTCTCACTGCTCGGTGAACGCCCCCACCACACCGCGGTCACGGTCCACTGGCCCGCTGACGACCCGCTGGTCGACCCCTGGTACCGCGTCCATCTCACCACCGCGGCCCTGCCCGGTGACGGCTCGGCCGTGCCCGTACGGCCGTACCTGGTCGCCGACGAGCACGTCGAGTGCCTCATCGCCCTCGCGGAGTCCCACCTTCAGCGGTCCGCGCGGCCACCTGGCCCCGTCACACTCCTCGACATCGCCGGCCTCACCCGTCAGCCATTCGAACCCGCCGAGACCGCCGCGGTCCTCGGCGCCTACCGCCTCGCCCCCGAGGCCGCGATCCTCCTCGACCATGCCGCCGACCACGTCCCGCTCGGGTCCCTCGCCGCTGTCCGCGCCGAACTCGCCCCCGAACTCGCTGCCGAGCACCGCCGCCGCGCCGAGACCGCCACCACGGCCCCGTCCTTCCCCTCCCGCCACGGCACCCTCCTCCGTCGCACCGTCATCCGCCACGACTGGGACAAGGCCCGCCTCCTCGCCCCCGCCCCGGAGACCCTGCTCCTCCTCACCCCTGTGGCCGACTACCTCCTCACCCCGACCCCGGCCACCCCCACCACCCGTACCGCCGCCCTCCAGGCCCTCCACCGCTGGGACACCGTCTGTTGAGGTGGGTCTTTGTCGTGCGAAGCCCAGAGCACCGGTACTGCCCGGCGTCTGGTCCGTGTCGCGCTGGCTGCCTGGGGGCTGGACGACCTGGCCGACGACGGCGCTCTGAGTGCCTCGGAGTTGGTGGCCAATGCCGTCCGGCACGCGCGCGGCCATTCCGTTTCGCGTCACGGTCGCCCGGCCAGGGGCGGACCGGGTGCGCATCGGAGTTGTGGACAAGTCGAAGAGATTCCCCCGGCTTCGGGAACCACGCGAGGAGGACGTGCACGGGCGCGGCCTCGTACCGGTGGGATGCCTCGCCAGGGATTGGGGCACCGACCTGCTGCCATCGGGCAAGCGCGTATGGGCCGAAGTGCACAGGAAGACGCCCGTAACCGGTGAGCGAATTCCATGGGTCGGGGACCTGGTCCATGACGCTGACGCCGACCGGTGCGGAGTCGTCACGGACGTGCGCGGGGGCGCCATCTGGGTACTCAGGTCGGAGCACGGGCCCGAGAGTGGACCTCGCGGCGACCCGGGAATCTGACCCCGGTGACGCCGCGCGAGCAGATGCGGGGGCACTGGTAGACGACGCGCACAGCCCCGGCCGGTGGTGTGACCGGCCGGGGCGTCGGCGTCGGTAGGCGCCGAGACCACCGACGGTG
>NZ_JBHXFA010000101.1:0-18918 GCF_042724175.1 Streptomyces sp. NPDC127084 | reverse complement strand
GCCGGTTATAGCCCGCCGTAGCCCCGGCGCGTCGACCGGGCGGGGTTTATGGTCACCCCCGGCCCCCCGCGCGCGTGTGGTATAACGGCCCCGGGGCTTCGTCGTCGGTAGGCGCGGAGACCACGGACGTTGCGCCACGAGAGCGTACGCATGTGCGATATATGTTCATTTGGGAAAAATCCTTGGACTCCGAGCGCGCCCTCGCGGGACACTGCGACGCCCGGCCCTCCCGTACTCGCACGCGGCGATCGCGGCGATCGCCATCGGGGCGAGCGAGGGCCTGATTCGAGTTCCGTGGGTCGCGGTGCCGCACCCACGCGCAGACAACCGCTTTTTGACCACACGAGGTTGGGATGGTGATGGCTGAATCACGTCGTGTTCCGCCGCGCAGGGGCCCGGTGCTCCTCGCGCTTCGCTACTACGGGCGGGAGCTGGCCCGGCTCCGGCTGCTGACGGTGCCGGCGATGCTGCTTCCGGCGGTGGGCAACATCGGTATCCACTACATCGCGCCGCTGGTCGTCGCGAAGCTCGTCGGGCGGGTGTCCGGTGACGACGGGGTCACCAGTGGCTCGGTGATGCCCTATGTCATCGGCTTCGCCGGTGTACTGCTGCTCTCGGAGGTGCTGTGGCGCATCGGGCTGCACTGTCTCAACCGGCTTGACGCGCGGGGGATCGAGCATCTGTACGTGGTCGGGATGGACGAACTGTTCGCCAAGGACGCCGCGTTCTTCCACGACAACTTCGCCGGGTCGCTGACCAAGCGGGTGCTGAGTTTCGCCTCGCGGTTCGAGCAGTTCGTCGACACGCTGACCTTCTCGGTCGTGGCCAGCCTGGTGCCGCTGGTGTTCGGATCGGTGGTGCTGTGGCAGTACGACCCGCTCTTCGTCGTCGGGTTGCTGGCGATGATCGCCTTCACCGCGGTGTGCGTGGGACCGCTCATCCGCCGTCGGCAGGTGCTGGTGAGGCGGCGCGAGGAGGCGATCGCCCGGGTGTCGGGCCATGTCGCCGACAGCCTGGCCAACATGGAGACCGTCCGGGCGTTCGCCGCCGAGGAGCGTGAGGCGGCGGAGCACCGGTCCCGGGTCGCGGAGTCACGACGGCTTTCGCTCGCGTCGTGGGACTACGGGAACCTGCGTATCGACACGCTGGTCGCACCGATGTCCGTGGCGACCAATGTGATGGGGCTGCTGCTCGCGGTCACCCTCGGCGGGGGCGGGCACGGGGTGGAGGCGATCGTGGTCGCCTTCACGTACTACACCAACGCGACGCGGATCATGTTTGACTTCAACCAGATCTACCGGCGCCTGGAAGGCGCGATGACGGAAGCCGCGCAGTTCACCGAACTGCTGCTGACGCCCTCCACCGTGCACGACGCGAAGTCGCCCGAACCACTGGCGCCCGGGGGCGCCGACATCCGCTTCGAGCGGGTCGACTACGCGCACAAGGGGGCCGAGCGGCTCTTCCAGGGACTTGATCTGGCCGTGCCCAGCGGGGCGAAGATCGGTCTCGTGGGGCGGTCCGGCGGCGGCAAGACCACGCTCACCCGGTTGTTGCTGAGGATGACGGACGTCGACGGCGGGCGGATCCTCATCGGCGGACAGGACATCAGCCGCCTGCGCCAGACCGATCTGCGCGGTCTGATCTCCTACGTGCCGCAGGAGCCGGCCATGTTCCACCGCACACTCCGGGACAACATCGCGTTCGCCCGGCCGGACGCCACCGACGCCGAGATCCGCAGCGCGGCCGAGGCGGCGCACGTAACGGAGTTCGCCGACGCGCTGCCGGACGGCTTCGACACACTGGTGGGCGAGCGCGGTGTGAAGCTGTCCGGCGGGCAGCGTCAGCGGGTCGCTCTCGCCCGGGCGATCCTGCGCGACGCGCCGGTCCTGCTGCTCGACGAGGCGACCAGTGCGCTGGACTCCGAGAGCGAGGTCCTCGTCCAGGAGGCGTTGTGGCGCCTCATGGCGGGGCGCACGGCACTGGTGGTGGCGCACCGGCTGAGCACGGTCGCGACCATGGACCGGCTCGTGGTCCTCGATCACGGGCGCATCGTGGAACAGGGCACGCACGCGGCGCTGCTCGCCGCCGACGGAGCGTACGCGAGGCTCTGGCGGCATCAGTCGGGAGGCTTCATCGACGACAGTCAGACGCCTGCCGGTCTGCCCGTCTGAGGCCCGGGTTTCCATGTCCCACGGCCCACGGGCCCGGGCCCACACGCCCGGGCCGCTCGCCCGATTGACATCGCCACGGAGGGGGAGGAGGCTGGGAATTGCCCGAAATGTTCTAGTTTCAATGAATGCTTGGAGGTGTGGAGAATGCGTCGACGGATAGTTGCCGCAGTCTCAGCGGCGGCCGCGGGCCTTGCTCTCGCCGTCGTACCTGCCAGCGGGGCTTTTGCCAGTGGCGCCAGCGAAGGCGGCTACGGCTGTTCCTCCTGGGACGGCTATAGCTACTACTGCGATGACGGCTACTACGGCTACAACGACGGATACGGCTACAACGACTGGGGCAGCAACGGCAACGGCTACAACTGGGGCAACGGCAACGGCTACAACAACGGCAACGGCAACGGTTGGGGCAACGGCTTCGGAGGTGGGAGGTAACAGCTTCCGGCGGTGACAACCGCCGAACCGTACGCAGCGCCGAACCGCCGCAACGGCGACGGCTGATGTCTCAGAACTGGTCGGACCCGCGTGAGTGGCCGACCCGCGGGCCCGGTTGAGCCGACCGGGCCCGCACGCTTTGTGGCTCCGGGGCCTCTGGCGTGAAGAGCTGAACGGTGGTTCACTCCTTCCATGGCATACCGCAAGACCCCCGCTGTCGAGGACCGGCTGACCGCCGCCCGCGAGCGACTCGTGGACGAGGCGATCGCGGTGGTCGCCGACGTCGGCTGGTCGCAGGCCTCCGTGACCGCTGTCGCCGCGGCGGCTGGAATGTCGGTGGGATCGGTGTACCAGCACTTCCCTTCGAAGGCGGCACTCGCCGTCGAGGTGTTCCGCCGCGCAGCCGGACGCGAGGCCGATGTGCTCGGCGCCGTACTGCGGGACGGGGGCGGGGATCCCCTCCAGCGTCTCACCCATGGCGTGACCGTCTTCGCCCGACGGGCTCTGGAAAGCCGGGGCGTGGCCTACGCCTTGCTGGCGGCCCCGTCCGAACCCGCCGTGGAATCCGAGCGCTTGGAGTTCCGCAAGCGCTACCGCGACATGTTCGCCGAGGTGATCCGCGAGGGAGTCAGCGGCGGTCTGCTGCCCGAACAGGACCCGGAGGTCACCGCCGCCGCACTCACCGGAGCGATCGGCGAGGTACTTGTGGACCCGCTGTCCGGACCCGCCGAAGGGGCCGACGCCGACCGCCTCGTCGCCGAACTGGCCGCCTTGTCCCTGCGCTGCGCGGGCGCCGTGTCCGCGCAGCAGCCGCAGTAGTCAGCGGCAGCCCCGAGTAGTCAGCAGTCTCCCCGCGCGTTGCCCGAGAGCCGGAGGACCCAGATGCGCAGTAATCCCGTACGCACCCACGAAGTGACCAACCAGGCGCCGCCGCTCACGGATCACAACGTGGCCGAC
Source organism: Streptomyces sp. NPDC127084 (assembly GCF_042724175.1). Taxonomy (NCBI): domain Bacteria; kingdom Bacillati; phylum Actinomycetota; class Actinomycetes; order Kitasatosporales; family Streptomycetaceae; genus Streptomyces; species Streptomyces sp. NPDC127084. Next base: position 15,358 of record NZ_JBHXFA010000101.1, on the reverse strand, counting down.
GACCCCGCGCTGCTGGAAGGCATCCGGAACGAAGGCGCCGAGTGGTACGAGGACGACCTGCGCCGCATCGGACGGCTCGCCGGCTCGGAGGAGGCGAGGCGCTGGGGATACGAGGCCAACCACTACGAGCCCGTGCTGCGTACCCACGACCGCTACGGCAACCGCGTCGACGAGGTCGATTTCCATCCCTCCTACCACGCCCTCATGGACGTCGCGATCCGTGAGGGCCTCGGCGGCACCCCCTGGGCCGAGGACAAGCCCGGCGCCCATGTCGCCCGTGCTGCCGGACTGATGGTGTGGGGCTTCGCCGACCAGAGCCATCTGTGCCCGGTCTCCATGACGTACGCCGTCGTGCCCGCCCTGCGGCACGCGTCCGAGCAGGCCGCGCTGTACGAGCCGCTGCTCACCGGCAGGGTGTACGACCCAGGGCTGCGCGCACCCGCGGGCAAGCGCGGGCTGCTCGCCGGAATGGGCATGACCGAGAAGCAGGGCGGTTCGGACGTACGCGCCAACACCACCACCGCGACACCCCAGGCCGACGGGACCTGGCGGCTGCGCGGCCACAAGTGGTTCACCAGCGCGCCGATGAACGACCTGTTCCTCGTGCTGGCGCAGGCCGAGCCCGGCGCCGCCGACGCCGGGAACGGGGGGTTGTCCTGCTTCCTCGTACCGCGCGTGCTGCCTGACGGGAGCCGCAACACCTTCCGCATCCAGCGGCTCAAGGACAAGCTCGGCAACCGCGGCAACGCCAGCAGCGAGCCCGAGTTCGACGACACCGTGGCCTGGCTCGTCGGACCGGTCGGACGCGGCGTACGGACCATCATCGAGATGGTCACCATGACCCGGCTCGACTGCATCCTCAGTTCCGCCTCCGGCATGCGCACCGCACTCACCCTCGCGGGCCATCATGTGCGCCACCGATCGGCCTTCGGCGCCACGCTCATCGACCAGCCGCTGATGCGCAATGTCATCGCGGACCTCGCCATCGAGTCCGAGGCCGCGACCACGCTCGCCCTGCGCGTGGCGGGCGCGGTCGACCGGGCGCAGCGCGGCGACGGCCAGGAGCAGAGCTTCCTGCGGCTGGCCACGGCCGTCGCCAAGTACTGGGTGTGCAAACGCCAGCCCGCCATGGTGGCGGAGGCGCTGGAATGCCTCGGCGGCAATGGCTTCGTCGAGGACTCCGACCTGCCGCGGCTCTACCGGGATGCCCCTCTGAACGGCATCTGGGAGGGCTCCGGCAATGTCAGCGCCCTCGATGTGCTGCGTGCCCTGACCCGCGAACCGGACTCGCTCCAGGCCTTCGCGGACGAGATCGCGCTGGGCGCCGGTGCGGACGCCCGGCTTGACGCCGCGTGGCGGGAGCTGCGCGCCGAGCTCGCGCGGCCCGAGGACGCGGAGCTCCGGGCCCGGTGGCTCGTGGAGCGGATGGCACTCGTCCTCCAGGGCTCGCTGCTGGTCCGGCACGCACCGGCCGCGGTCGCCGACGCGTTCTGCGCCTCGCGGCTGGCCGGGGGGCATGGACTCGCCTTCGGGACGCTGCCGACCGGGGTGGACCGGGCGGGGATCATCGCCCGGGTCCCTGGGGCGCCGGCCTGACCGTCTGAGCTTCCTGAGCCGCCTGAGCCGCCGGCCTGACGCTCGGGACGCGGAGTGTGCCGCACCGGGGGATCCTGAGGACAGGGAGCCCATGGTGCGGCACATGGCCGTGCGTGCCCGGCGAGGAGGTGGGTGCCATGACGCGGACGCTGGAGTGGCAGATGGGGCTGGTCCTGGTCGAGGAGGACGGTACGACAAAGGCCCGGGCCGTCCTCGACACCGGCACCACGACCTACACCGGGCAAGGGGTCGCCCGGTGCAACCCCCAGGATCTGGACATCCCCGCGATCGGTGACGAACTGGCCGCGAGCCGTGCGATGAAGGACCTCGCGACAAAGCTGATGCGCGAGGCCAACCGCGACCTCGAAAGCGTCGGCGCGGGCCCCGACACGACCGCGGCACCGCCGTACGGGTGGCCCGGGGCCGCCACATAGCACCACCAACGGCCGACCAGGCAAGACCGGTCCGGCCAGGCACCACCGGCCCGTCGGATCCGCCACGCCGTGTCGACCCGCGCTGGCCGGCTATTCGGTGAGTCCGCTGCCGTACGGCGCGTAGAGATCCAGCAGCCGCACCCGCGCCGCATGGAGCCGGTGCGAGAGCACCCTCCCCACCCAGTGCCCCACCGCCGAGCCGAACGCCGGGTCGGCGTCCATCAGCATGCGAACGGTCCGCGCGTCGAACTGCTGCGCGCGTACCGGAGTCATCGTCTCGGCGCTCAGCTGCCACACGAACGGTGGGAACAGCCAGGACCAGCCCACGAGTTCGCCGAAGCCCAGGTTCTCGATGACTGCCGGGCGCCGCCCCGGGACGGCCATGTGCAGGCTGATCGTGCCGGACTTGATGATCCAGAACCGGTCGGCGAGCCGGCCCTCCTCGAAGACGCGGTAGCCCCCGGGGAACCTGACGTCCTCAGCGATCTCCAGCAGCCGGACGCGGTGCTCGGCCGACAAGGCCGCTGTCATACGGATGGAAGACGTGGTCATCGCGGGACCTCCGTTCCCGGGACATCGGGCGCCAGCTCACCTCAAGCGTCGCACGGCCCGGCGCCTCCCGCGTCACCGGTGCGGCCACTCCTTCGTGAGCTCCAGGCCGTATGTCTCCCGGCCGAGCTCCCTGCCCGCCGCGTCCACAAAGGTCCCGGCGCACTCGTAGAAGTCACGGGCCAGATGCCCCGTCGGCAGATGCACCGGCGGGAGTACGATTTCGTACGGCCCGCCCTGCCGGTAGTCGCCCAGATGGGTCTCCGTGTGCACCACGACCACGCCTTGGCGCGTGCGCTCGTCGATGAACTTGAGGCCCTCGACGTCGTCCCTCGTCGGCACCCGGAACTCGAGGCGGAGCCGGAACTCCGCGCCTTCCTTCAGCGTGATCCGCACCGGCTCCGGGGTACGGCCGGCCGTGTCGTCGTCCCGGTCGCCCACCGCCAGGGGTACGGGAACGTCGGGGCGCCCCTCCACCTGGATCGTCACGGCCAGCAGCTCGAAGTCACGGTGTGCATTCATCGAATATGCCTGCTTTCGCCGCTCATGAGAAGGAAGGGCCGATAATTCAGCGTAGCCACCCAGCCGTGCCGGAAGCGGTGAGCCGGAGGCGGTGTCATAGTCGGGGGTGTCACCGCAAGCCGAGGAGACGACGACCAGGAGAACCGGACATGGTCTCAGCACGGGACGGCCTGCCGGGCAGCACCGGCGACGGCGACCGATTCGGCGTGACGGTACGCCCGGGCCCCGAGCCTGGGATCGTCGTGGTCGCGGTCGCGGGTGAGCTCGACCACGACACCGCGGAGCCACTGCACGCGGCTCTGGAGGAAGGCATCGCGGCAGGTGCCCGGCGCATCCTGGTCGACTGCTCGGTGCTGCTCTTCTGCGACTCCACCGGGCTGAACGTGCTGTTGCGGGCCCGTCTCGCGGCCAAGGAGACGGGGGCCAGGATCGAGCTGGCGGGTCTGCGCCCCCAGGTCGCGAGAATGCTCGCGATCACCGGTGCCGGCGCCGTCTTCCCGCGCTACGCGAGCATCGGCGAAGCACTCGCGGTGCCCGCGGCGGATCCGGATTCCGGGCCGGCGCCGGAACCGGAGACAGGACGGGAGTAGGCGGGAGCAGACGTGAGCGCGGCCCTTCCGGCACAAGGACAGACCCGCAGACTCGTACTCTCCGGGACGCGGGGCGTGGTCGGGCGCTGTCGTGACTTCAGCCGTACGGCACTCGTCGACTGGGGGTGGCTGTCGGAAGGGGACCCCGCGGCTCCGCATCCGCGCCGTCCGGGCGACGGTTTGCCGGGGGACGGCGAGCAGGGCGCGGGCGCCTGGGAGGCAGCCTTCGCTCTCGACCTCGACGCCGGCCCTGACACCGGTCTCGGCGTCGGCGCCGACCTCGGCGTCGGTCCTGATCACGACGGCTTCGACGATGCCGAGGAACGCCTAGCCATAGCCGAGGACGTCCTGATGGTGGTGTCCGAGCTCGTCACCAACGCCTGTCTGCATGCGGACGGCCCCGAGGAGCTGGTGCTGCACTGCACGCCCGACCGGCTGCGTATCGAGGTGAGCGACGCCAACCCGGTCACTCCCCGCCCCCGCCCCCACGCCGATCCGGCGAGGCCCGGCGGCCATGGGCTGGTCGTCCTGGGCAGGCTCGCGCGCGCCTGGGGTTCCGTATCGCGTGGCGACACGGGCAAGACGGTGTGGGCGGAGATCACGGCGCCCCGGGGCACCGCGCCAGGCACCGGCTGACCGCACCCGGGGTGTCACGCGGGGGAGTGCGTGCGAGAGTCGAGAGTGGACAGGTACGCCGAACGAGCGACCCGAGGTCGGCGATGAACGCATCCGGTCATGCCCGGGGCCACCCCGGTGATCACCCCGCGGACCCGCCCCAGGGCCCGCGGGATCACTCAGCGGTGGGACGCTCGCCGGACACCCGGCCACCCGCCGAGCTGAGCGAGGAGGGTCTGCGCAAGCTGCTGGCCGGCCTCACCGCCGTACGTGACGGCGACTTCTCGGCCCGTCTCCCGGACGACGCCGGGGGGATCATGGGGGAGATCGCCGGCGTCTACAACGGCATGGCCGACCAGCTCTCCCTGGTCACCGCGGAGGTCACCCGGGTGGCGCGGGAGGTGGGCGGCGAGGGGCGGCTCGGCGGTCACGCCCGGGTGCGGGACGTCGGCGGAGTCTGGCAGGAACTCACCAGCGGCGTGAACACCATGGCCGACAACCTCACCTCCCAGGTGCGGTCGATCGCCAAGGTCGCGACGGCCGTCGCCCGCGGTGACCTCACCCAGAAGATCCGCGTGGACGCCCGCGGCGAGATCCTGGAGCTCAAGGAGACCATCAACACCATGGTCGAACGCCTCTCCTCGTTCGCCGAGGAGGTCACCCGGGTCGCCCGGGAGGTCGGCACGGAGGGCAATCTCGGTGGCCAGGCGACCGTCAGCGGAGTGTCGGGCACCTGGAAGGACCTGACCGACAACGTCAACTCCATGGCGACCAACCTGACCAACCAGGTCCGCAACATCGCCCAGGTCACCACATCCGTCGCACGCGGCGACCTGACCCGCAAGATCGACGTGGACGCGCGAGGCGAGATCCTGGAGCTCAAGACCACCATCAACACCATGGTCGACCAGTTGTCGTCGTTCGCCGCCGAGGTCACCCGGGTCGCCAGGGAGGTCGGCAGTGAGGGCAGGCTCGGCGGCCAGGCAGAGGTCGAGGGAGTCTCGGGGACCTGGAAGCGGCTCACCGAGAACGTCAACGAACTGGCCGGAAACCTCACCCGGCAGGTACGGGCCATCGCCGAGGTGACCAGCGCGGTCGCCGAGGGCGATCTGACCCGTTCCATCGCCGTCGAGGCACCGGGGGAGGTCGGCGACCTGAAGGACAACATCAACTCGATGGTCGAGTCGCTGCGCGCCACCACCCGCGCCAATGAGGAACAGGACTGGCTCAAGACCAATCTGGCCCGGATATCCGGCCTGATGCAGTCGAGCAACGACCTGGGCAGCGTCGCCGCGATCATCATGAACGAGGTGCCGCCGCTGGTATCGGCCCAGTACGGCGCGTTCTTCCTGGCCGAGGAGGCCGCCGACGGCGGTGCCGAGCTGGTGATGACCGCCTCGTACGGAGTTTCCGCCGGACCGCAGGGCGAGCGGCGGCGGCCCCTGCGCTTCCGGCCGGGCGAGTCCCTGGTCGGCCAGGCGGCGCTCAGCCGCCGCACCATCGCCGTGGACGAGCTGCCGCCGGGCTATGTCACGATCTCATCGGGGTTGGGCTCGCTCGCCCCGGGCGCGCTGATCGTGTTGCCGGTGGTGGTCGAGGACCAGGTGCTCGGTGCCGTGGAACTCGCCGCATTGCGCCCGTTCACCCGGATCCACCGGGACTTCCTCGACCAGTTCATCGAAACGGTCGGGGTCAACGTCAGCTCATTGAACGCCCATGCCCGGACTGACGAACTGCTGGACCAGTCCCAGCGGCTCACCGCCGAACTGCGCGCGCGATCCCAGGAGTTGCAGGCGCGTCAGGAGGAGCTCCAGCGCTCCAACGCCGAACTCGCTGAGAAGGCCGCCCTGCTCGCCGACCGCAACCGCGACATCGAGCGCAAGAACCTGGAGATCGAACAGGCCCGCCAGGAACTGGAGGAGCGGGCCAAGCAGCTCTCCCGTACCTCGATGTACAAGTCCGAGTTCCTCGCCAACATGAGCCATGAGTTGCGTACCCCGCTCAACAGCTTGCTCATCCTGGCCCAGTTGCTGGCCCAGAACCCGGAAGGGAACCTGACGGAGAAGCAGGTCGACTACGCGGAGGTCATCCACTCCGCCGGCTCGGACCTGCTCCAGCTGATCAACGACATACTCGATCTGTCCAAGGTCGAGGCGGGCAAGATGGACGTGCATCGCGAGCCCTTCCCGCTGCACCGGCTGCTGGAGTACGTCGAGGTGACGTTCCGTCCGCTGGCCAGCGAGCGCAACCTGGACTTCGGCGTCACCACCGCGGACGACGTGCCCGATGACATCACCACCGATGAGACGCGATTGCGGCAGGTGCTGCGCAATCTGCTGTCCAACGCGCTCAAGTTCACCGAGAGTGGCAGTGTCCAGCTCTGCGTGGAGAACGCGTCCGACAGCGAACTCCCCACCGGACTAAGGGGCTTGCCGGTGGTCGCCTTCCGGGTCAAGGACACCGGGGTCGGTATCGCCCCCGAGCACCTGGAATCCATATTCGGCGCTTTCCAGCAGGGAGCGGTGACCACCGGACGCCGCTACGGCGGCACCGGCCTCGGCCTGTCCATCAGCCGCGAACTCGCCCAACTGCTGAGCGGAGTGATCGTCGCCGAGAGCAGGGTGGGTGAAGGCAGCGTGTTCACCTTCTACGTGCCCGTCGGCGGCGAGGTCCCCGAGGAGCCCCCGCCCGGACTCGCCATGCGCGGCACCGGTACGTCCGCCGCACGAGACGGGACAGCCCAGCAACCCGCAGCGGGCGCGCGCCTCACCGGCCGTACCGTGCTGATCATCGATGACGACGTGCGCAACGTGTACGCCCTCACCGAGATACTCGAAGCCGAGGACATGCGGGTGCTGACGGCCGACGACGGGCGCTCCGGAATCGAGCTGCTCACCGCGAACCCCGATGTCGATCTGATCGTGATGGACGTGATGATGTCCGGGATGGACGGCTACAGCGCCACTGCCGCCATCAGGAAGTTGCCCAGGTTCGCGTCGGTGCCGGTGATCGTGGTCACCGCCAAGGCGATGCCGGGGGACCGGGCCAAGAGCCTGGCTGCCGGGGCCAACGACTACATCACCAAGCCCGTCGACGCGTACGACCTGGTCGCGCGGATCCGGAAGTGGCTCCAGCGCTGAAAGCCGCACGGTGGTCGCCCGCCCGGCAGGCGCGGTGCGACCACCGGCGTCAGCGGCGGGTACGGGCAGCCTGGCCGACGGGTCGGGCGGACACGCCCCGGCGGTGTCTCCAGGCCAGGGGGCGACGTCCTGGCGGTGCCTTCCGGTGGCGGTCGGAGTGGAGACACCCTGGCGTGGCAGCGAGCACTCCAGGCGGTTTCAGGCGACCCTGACCACCACCAGGCTCGTATCGTCGTCGGTGTCACCGGTGACCGACACCAGCAGCCGGTCCGTGAAGGTGTCCAGGCTGCCGGAGCCGAGCTGCTCCGCCGCACGGCGCAGGCCCGCGAGGCTCTCGTCGAGTCCCGTGTGCCGGCGCTCCACGAGCCCGTCCGTGTACAGCAGCAGCGTGTCCCCCGGAGCGAGCGGTGTGACCCGGTCCGTGTACCGCGCCGACGGCATGGCGCCCAGCAGGATGTTGCGCGGCGGGTCGAGAAAGCGCGCCCGGCCGTCCCGCAGCAGCAGCAGCGGGAGGTGACCGGCGCTGGCCCAGTGCAGGGAGCGGTCGGCGGGATCGTAGAGCGCGCACACCGCGGTGGCCGTGGGATTGCCGTGGGTGTGCATCGTGACTTCGTTCAGCAGAGCCATCAGCCGCGCCGGCGGGTGGCCGGTGAACGCCAGTCCGCGCAGCGCGTTGCGCAGCGAGACCATGCCCGTCACCGAGTCGATGCCATGGCCCGCGATGTCCCCGACGGCCACCAGCACCCGGCCGTTCGGCAGCGGCAGTACGTCGTACCAGTCCCCGCCCACCCGGAAGTCCTCGGCGGCGGGACGGTAGCGCGCGGCGACCCGCAAACCGGGGAGCTGCTGAAGGACGGGCACCTCGGGAACGATCGCCTGCTGCAACTGGAGCACCAGCTGGTGGCGCACCGCCGACTGCTGCTGGGTCACGGTCAGCCGGTCGTATGTCGCGCTGAGCGCGATCTCGGTGTGGTGCTGCGCTGAGACATCCTGGTACACGCCGGTGATCCCGGTGAGCACACCCCCCGTCAGCAGCGGCTCGGCCGCGATCCTGACATGCCGCAGACCGCCGTCCTCGCGCAGTGCGCGCACCACCGTGTAGGCGCCTTGGTGGCGCTGCGTCAGCGCGGTGAGCAGGTCGTCCAGCTTGCCCGCCTCGTCCCGGGCGAGCTGGGGCGCCAGTCGGCGCAGCGGCACCGCGGGCGTGCCGGGATCGAGCCCGAAGATCCGGAACGCCTGCTCGCTCCACCGCGAAGTCCCGGCGATCAGGTCGTCCTCGAACGCGGCCAGATTCTCCAGCCTGCCCAGCACCCGGCTCAGCGACATACCGGGATCCGTGGCGCCGTGCCAGAGGACCACGGTCCTGTCCGGGTCCATCGGAAGCACCCGTACATCATGCAGCGGGTCAGGATCCCCGGCGCGGTGCGGTATCGGAAGCCGGGCGGCACGCTGGGGCGCGGCGGTCTCGCGCGCCCGACGGGCCAGCCGCCCGATGTCGGCCTCGACCGCGGGGAACACCTGCGCCAGCGGCCGTCCGGCGGAGCCGTGCACCCGGCCCGCCCAGTCCAGCGCGGGCCGGTTGAGGTGTTCGATGTGCAGGGCGCCGGTCGACGGCTCGGTGCGCAGGGCCATCCCCGGATGCGTGAGCTGGTCGAGCAGTGGGGCCAGCGCGACCGGATCGGCGCGGCCGGCGGCACGGGCCGCACCAGTGGTACCGGCATCAAGGAGCCGCTCCACCGGGACCGCGAGGCCCGTGAGCGTACGCCGCGTCGCCTCGTCCAGCTCGCGGGGGCCCGGCCAGTCCACGACCGCGAGACCCGTCACCGTGCCGCGGCGGCGCAATGGCAGCAGGGCGCGAGCGCCCCGCGGGGCGGACCCCGGCAGGCGCTCGCCCTCGGGCGGTCCGTCCGGGAGCCAGACCGGCGCGGCATCGGCCAGCGCACGGTGCAGCGGACTGTTCAGCCCGGCCGGCACCCATTGCCAGTGCGTGGCCTCCAAGGTGCTGATCCCGGCCTGCCCGGCCAGTTCGAGGCAGTCCGTCCCGGTACGCCGGAACAGCCACAGGCCGCGTACCCCCAGCGGGCGCAGTCCGCCGTCCAGCACGGTCTCGGCGACGTCGTCGATGGAGCCGCCCGACTTCGCCGCGGCATCGGCGGCGGACTCGGTACGCCGCGCCTGACGGGCCCCTGCCCGCGCGGCCGGGTCCTCGGCCCGCTCTCCGCCGCCGGGGCCGTCGGCGAGCCGTGACACGTCCGAGCCCAGCAGGGCCGTCGTACCCGACGCGCCATTGACGATGTCGGCGGCGATGTCCTCCACCGAGACCCCGGTGGACTCGGCGAGCCGGACGAGATGCTCCATCGCGTCGGCGGGGGAGAGGGCGAGCTGCGCGACGACGACGCCCGACGCCAGGTCGAGCAGATGACGGCGTCCGAGACCGCGCCGCAGCTCCGCGAGCTCCGCGGTGAGCTGCGTGACCGCCGTGGTGAGCCGGTCCCGCTCCGGTGCGTCCCGCCCGTGATCGGGCATGGCCACGTCCTCTCGCCAGGGACGCACCGGATTTTACCCGCGCGCCGGACGCCGCGCTTCCGGTCGGGGCCGCGCCAGTCCTGTCAGGGCTGCGGAGGCGCCGGGGCGACCGGGGCGCGGCCCCCGTCGCCGTAGCCGTCGCACTGGTCCCGCAGGCGCGCGGCCTTGCGGCGCAGCCGCGCCCGGTGCTCGGGATCGGTGCAGCGCTCGGCGCCGCGAGCCAGCTCCTCCGCCATCACACGGAGCTCCTCGGGCGTCCTCACCGGTTCACCTGCTGTGGTCATGGCTCCTCCTTCCGGGGCCATCAGCAAGGCAAACACGCCGCGGTCACACTCGCATCCGTTCGGGTGACGCATGGTGACGATCACCCTTGCAGCCTGCGGATACCGCCATTGCCGGGGGCTCTCGCGGATATCCCGGACGCACCTGGGCAGACGCCGTATGTCAGCGAAGCGAAGAGGGCGGGCGTCATGGCACACCTCGTGAGAGACGTGATGACCAAGCAAGCACTGGCCCTGTCTCCGGACGCCACCCTTTTCGAGGCCGCGCGCCTGATGCGGGACAGGGACATCGGGAACGTTCTGGTCGTGGCGGCGGACCGGGTGCTCGGTATCCTGACGGACCGTGATATCGCTGTCAGGGCGGTCGCGATGGGACGCGACCCGTACCGGACACCGCTGCGCGCGGTGTGCACTCCTGACGTCCGTACCGTCCGTCCCGACCAGGACACGGCGGAGGCCTCGCGGCTGATGCGCTCCGCCATGGTGCGCAGGCTCGCCGTCGTCGAGGAGGACGGCCGGGTTCGGGGTGTCATCACGCTCGGGGACGTCGCCCGGGCCGACGAGCCCCGTTCCGCGCTCGCGGACATCAGCGCCGCGCCGCCGAACAACGGCGCCTGACATCCGGGTTGTCCCGGGTGGCGTTCTGCCGCCGAATGGGGCAGGGATCGCACCGTGCGCGATGAGCGGCCGGGCACCGTGGTACGTGTCCAGCGTCCGCCGAACGCGAACCAACGCGGACCAACGCGAACCAACGCGAACAAGGGGAACCCATGCGTGAACCCATGCGCGCGAGAGCGATCTCCGTGACGGCCCTGGCCGGAGCGGTTGCTGCGATGGCCGTGTCGCCGGTCGCGGCCGAGACCGCCGCCGTGCCGCGCAGTGGTGCGGTAACGGGCCCGGGCGGACGGGCGGTTGCGGCGCACACCGCCCCGGAGCCCGAGTCCACCCAGCAGCCCTTCGCGGTCCGCCTGGCCGACCCGCACGTGGCGGGTCGGGACCCCAGGGCGCTGCGCAGCATGGTCGACCACCTGAAGCCCGGGGCGACCGTCGAGCATCAGGTCGAGGTCTTCAACAGCACACGGGCGCGCCAGGTGCTGGAGCTGTACCCCGCGGACGCGAAGATCAAGGGGAACCGTTTCGTCTTCAGTCCGGGCCGGACCTCGAACGAACTGACCGGCTGGGTCACCGTCACTCCGTCCACCCTCAGCCTGGCTCCCGGCCAGAAGGCCAAGGCGAAGGTCAAACTGGTCGTGCCCGCGACGGCTTCGACCGGGGAGCGCTACGCGGAGCTGTGGGTCCAGCGCAGAGAACCCGCTGCTGCCGGGGCCGCGTCAGCCTCGTCCGCCCCATCAGCCTCATCGGCCGCATCCGCCTCGACCTCGACGGCTTCTTCCACCCCGTCCTCCGCTTCCACCGTGTCCGCCGCTCCTGCTTCGTCCGTCGCGGCGAACGGCGAGCGGACGGGCATCCGTATGTACGTCCACGTCGGCAAGGGCGCGGAACCTCCCTCCGCCTTCGAAGTGGGGTCCTACCGCGTGCACAGGAGCGAGGCCGGGGTGCCCGTGCTCACCGCGCAGGTCCGCAACACCGGCGGCCGCGCGCTGGACCTGAGCGGCACTCTGGAGTTGACCGAGGGCCCCGGTCTGATGAGCGCCGGCCCGTTCCCCATCCAGCCGGGTACAACCCTGCCACCGGGCGGGATCGGCACCGTGTCGGCCGGCCTCGACCCGGTGCTGCCCGACGGACCGTGGGACGTCACCCTCGGTCTGGAGAGCGGCAAGACGAAGCGGGAGGTCTCGGCGAACCTGACCCTGCCGCGCAACCGCGATCCCTGGCTGGCGCAGCTCGGCAGGCTGCCCGATCCGACGACGATGTTCGCGGGCACCGCCCTGCTCATCGTCGCCTCAGGCCTGGGCTCCTTCGCCCTCGGGCTGCGGAGGGCGCAGCGCAAGTCACAGCAGCGGCAGCCGCGTGACGGCACGTGATAATAATGACCGCGGCTCCGCCTGGTGCCCGTCCACTGGCGCGCCGGTGTGCGGGCAGGCGTCGTCGGGCGGCGCCTCGTCCGTCAGCAGTCCGGCGCGCAGCTTTTCCAGCAGCCGTGCGAGCAACCGCGACACATGCATCTGTGAGATCCCGAGCCGTTCACCGATCTCCGACTGCGTCAGCTCGTCGCCGAACCGCAGCGACAGGATCGTACGCTCCCGTTCCGACAGTTCGGCGATCATGGGCTTCAGGCACTCCAGGCATTCGACGACATCGAGCGTCGGGTCCTCGGCCCCCAGTCGGCGGGCGAGCGGGCTGACGCTCTCGTCGTCCTCAAGCGGTTCGAGCGAGTGGGCCGCGTAGCCGTTGGCGGCCACCTCGCCCTCCACGACCTCCGCCTCGCTGATCTCCAGCCGGTCCGCGAGCTCCGTGGTGGTGGGGGCGCGCCCGCTCTCCTGCTCCAGCGCGTCGAACGTCTTCGCCAGGTCCAGCCGCAGTTCCTGGAGCCGTCTGGGCACCCGCACAGCCCAGCTCGTGTCACGGAAGAAGCGCTTGATCTCACCGACGATCGTGGGCATCGCGAAGGAGGTGAACTCGACCTCACGTTCCACGTCGAAGCGGTTGATCGCTTTGATCAGCCCGATGGTGCCCACCTGGAGTATGTCCTCCATGGGCTCGGAACGGCCCCGGAAGCGGCCCGCCGCGAACTTCACCAGACTGAGATTGAGCTCCACCAGCGTGTTGCGTACGTACGAGAACTGCGCGGTGCCCTCCTCCAGCGTGCGCAGCCGCCGGAACAGCACCAGCGACAGCGCTCGGGCGTCAGCCGTGCTGACGGTCCGGGGGTCGGGCATCTCGGACATGCCCCAGATCTCGGGACCGCACGGCGCGTCCGGTGCCGTCGGCCGCTCTGGTCCGACGGCACCGACGCCGGTATGTCGGGTGCGAAGTGTGGACATCGAGGCTCCTACGACGGGGCAAGGCAGCCTGCACCGCCGAATGCGGCGCCAACGCCGGTCGAGCTCCAATCCTCTTGATACCCATTTGTTGTGCTTTGATGCTCCGCGATTCCCGCGCAGCAAGGCACGGCTGCTCAGCGTGATGAATTCCGACCGTGCGTCAGGGCAGGTAGCGCTCAAGCGCCGCCGCGCCCTTCTCCGCAATTTCCTTGCGGGCGCGCTCGACGTTCGCGGGCGTGCATTCACGCCCCGACGCCATCACCAGATCCTCGGGATCGAAAGGGCGCTCCGATCCGGTCCAGATCCGCATCGGGGCCTTCGTGCTCTCCGGCTCTTCGGTCTTGTCCTTGGCCATGGGTGCCTCCGGGTGAGTCCCGCCGTGAGTGGCTGAGTACCAGCATCACGCCGGACGGCCGGAAACGCAGCACGGATGCGAGGGGGAATTCGTTCTGTGCACGCGCGAACACGGGCCGGTGCGACCGCGTTCGACGCGGCACACCGGCCCGTACGGCATTGGCACCGGCCCGACGGCAGGAGCTGTGCGCCTCCAGGCGCGCCCGATCAGGCGATCGACGCCGAGACGATCGCCGCCACCGCCAGATTGCAGGACGCCGTCACCCACACCGCGGGGTGCGGCTCGGTCTCCACCAGCGTCGCCCCCAGCTTGCCGGGCGTGACCAGGTCCACGATCAGGAATGCGACGGCCATCAGCACGAGGCCCAGCAGACCGAACGCGGCGGTCGAAAGAAGGCCCTTGGCGAAGTCGTCGTATGTCGTCCAGATCGAGGTGAAGACGATCCCGCCGATCCCCAGCAGGGCGGAGCTCAGCAGTACCGCGGCGTTGCGGTTGCGCTCCTCCCAGATCTGACGGCCCAGCTTCCCGGGCGTCAGCACATCCACCAGGACGATGCCGAGGATGAGCAGCACCACACCGAGGGCACCGTAAGCGGTGGCCCGGCCAAGTCCGTTGACTATGTCGGTCATTGGGAAGCCGTCTTTCATGTCCGGAAAACGCTAGTGGTCGGAGCGACGGCAAAATGTATCGCAGGCGGCGATCAGGGCCTCTGGTGGGCGTCGGTGCGCAGGCGCGGCGGGGACGCCAGGGTGGCGTCCACGATGCGCGCCAGCGCTGCGTCGTCGTACCCCTCGTCGTGCCGGGTACCAGGGTCACCGAGTACTGGGAGGACCTGCGCACCGGGCGCGGTGCCCGGTTGGCGGAGCTCCTCGGACGGGTGTTCACCGGCACACCCCCGGCCGACCGCGCGGAGCTCAACCGGGCGGGTATGCGCACCACACTCGGCAGGATCAAGGCCGCTGTGGAGAGCTGAGCACCGATGACCCGCGGCCCGGTCCTGACGGTAGGTCGGGACCGGGCCGCGGCCACGGGCAGGGGCGTCGCGGGTCGCCGACGGCCTTCAGCGCCGGTCGTGCCCCTCGAGGGAGACGAGCCTGCGGTGTTCGAGCGCCGTGGCAACGGCGTAGGCACCACCGCCCGCCACGGCGAGGACCCAGTAGAGGCCGGGGACCCCGGCGAAGAAGGCCGCGGCGGAGATCAGAGCGAGCCAGCAGCCGAGGCCGTAGTGCAGCAGGTTGCGCCGTGCGGCGCCTTCGGCGAGGTAGATCAGGCCGACGACGAGGCCTGATCCGGCCGGCCAGAGGACCGACTGGAGCTCGGGTGTGTCGAAGGCGGATGTCAGTCCGGTGATGGCGAGGAACAGGGCGGCGAAAGCGGCGACCCAGGCGGCGCCGAGCAGTTTGCCGGTGAGGACGTCCGGACCGGATGCCCCGCGCTGGGCTCGCAGTGCGGCGACGGTGGCCAACGTGGCACCGGCGGTGAGGCCGGCTCCGAGCAGCGCCATGGGCAGCCAGGCGGGCAGTTCGAGCAGGGGCGACTCGCCCTCGGATACCGCGGCGGCGCCGTGGCCGAGCACGTAGGCGAGTCCGAAGCTTGCGTAGGCCGCACGGTTGTCCACTTCCCCCTGGGGTCTGGTGGCGGCAAGGGGCTCGGTCTGAGCGGCGGTCTTCGAGCGGGGGATGGTGATGGACATTGGCGTCTCCGGGGGTGGGGGCGGGGGGGGCCGGGTTTGCCGCCCAGGGAGGGGGGTGGGGGGCGGAGGGGGGGGCGGGGGGTCCCGAGGAGCGGGGGGTGCGCGGGACCCG
>NZ_JBHXFA010000100.1:7756-28530 GCF_042724175.1 Streptomyces sp. NPDC127084 | reverse complement strand
GAGCCCGGGGTCGAGGCGATGAGCCTAATCGCCGCCGCCGTCGTCACCGAATCGCAGCTGACCGTGCGCCGGGTACCGATCGAGTTCCTGGAGATCGAGCTCGCGGTCCTCGAGGAGATGGGCCTGGACCACGACCGCACGGCGGAGTACACCGCCGACAACGGCCGCACCAGGCTGGTGGACCTGACAGTGCGTCCGTCCAAGCTGGAAGCGCCGATCGACAAGATCCACCCCATGCCGTTCCCCGGCCTGAACATCGACAACGTGCCGTTCTTCGCCGCGATCGCCGCCGCCGCCCAGGGCAAGACCCTCATCCACGACTGGGTCTACGACAACCGCGCGATCTACCTCACCGACCTCAACCGCCTCGGCGGGCGTCTCCAACTGCTCGACCCCCACCGCGTCCTGGTCGAGGGCCCCACCCGCTGGCGCGCCGCCGAGATGATGTGCCCGCCCGCACTGCGTCCCGCAGTGGTCGTGCTGCTGGCGATGATGGCGGCCGAGGGCACGTCGGTGCTGCGCAACGTGTATGTCATCAACCGCGGTTACGAGGATCTGGCGGAGCGCCTCAACTCGGTGGGCGCGCAGATCGAGATCTTCCGCGACATTTAGTTAAGCCGCAGGTCAGGACGCATTCCCTCCCTCCTGGGCCGCCTGTGGGCCGTCGCCGGTGTCTCCGCCTCCGCGGAAGACCCCGTCGACGGCCCTCCGCGCTCGCGCCTGACTGTTGGGCATGAGGTGCGTATAGGTCCGCAAGGTGAACCCCGGGTCGCCGTGGCCGAGGTATTCCGACAGAGCCTTGACGTTCTCCCCGCGTCCAACAGGACGGACGCGTAGAAGTGCCGCAAGGCGTGCATCCCATGTTCGCGCGATGCGACTCTTCCAGCACGGCGTCGGCCACCGGCTTGTCGAGCCAGCGGTAGTAGGGCTGTCTGGCGAGCTTGAGTACCCGGCACGTCACCGTGACGGGCACCCCGTCCACGGCCAGCTCTTTCACGAGCGGGTAGATCCTTTTCCCGGCAGATGCGCCTGCGACAGATAGGCCGCGGCCCGGCGCAGGACTTCGTTCTCCTGCTCCAGCAGCTTGATCCGCCGACGCGCTTCGCGCAGTTCCGCGCTCTCCTGGCTGGTCACCCCGGGCTTGGAACCGTCATCGATGTCGGCCCGGCGCATCCACTTCCACAACGTCATCGGGTGGACCCCGAAGTCGGTGGCCACCTGCTCGACGGTCACACCCGGGCCGCGGTTTCTCGCGACCCGCACGACGTCCTGGCGGAACTCCTCCGGATAAGGCTTGGGCACAGCAACATCCTTCCCACCCGCCCCACAGGGCAAGCCAGTTCAGATGTCACCCGATCGTGCAGCAGACCCCGCTGTCTAGGCGCATCCCTGACTGGTTGGCACAGGTGCAACGGGACGGACTGCCGTGAAGTCGTGGATCTCATCGCGAGTGGCGGAAAGCAACAACAGCCATTCATTGCAGCCTTGCCACGGATAGAGGTCGCCAGCACCTCCGCGCACCACGTGCGATCCCTCCCCGGTGCGGGGGCGTGCGTCCACCGGTGCATCCGCGAAATGAGGGATCCACACGTCAGCGCAGATCTCGTTCGCCGACCCCATTGCCACCAACCCGAAGGCGTTCTCAGCCGCGGCAGTGCGCTCCTCGTCGGCGAAGTCGTCGAGCACCTGGTCCTCGTCCGGCCTATCATCACCGCGGAAGGTCAGGGTGGTCGTGCCAGCCCGAGCTGCGTACTCCCACTCGGCCTCGCTGGGCAGTCGGAAGGGCAACGTAGCCAGCAAGTCGTCCAAGTCGTCCTCGAACCGGGCCGTACTCGAAGCCGAGTCAGCGAAGCTGTCTTCATATTCGGGTAGCCAATGCCGCGCCTGCGCGACTGTAAGCGGATGCCGAGCGATCATGAATGGCTCGACCCGCACTTCACGCACCGGTCGGGCTTGGACGGCGCCAGCGAAGAACGGTTCGAGATCGTCATCGGCACCGTCGGCTCGCTCGATGGCGCGGACCGCGTCCAGCTCCGCGTCGGACAAGCCCATTCGGAACGTCCCACCAGGAACGGCACGGAAGACCACTCCGGAGGGGGTGTGCCGCCAAGCTGGTCGGCCGGCCACGATCTCTTGAGCCCACATGGTGCCGGACGCTACCAGTCGAGCAACACAGGTGAAGGAAGCGACCCTAGATTCCAACGCGCAGCAGCTACAGATCACGAGGTGCCGCAACCGTGCCACCTCAGACGGTCAGGTACGGTCAACGAAGGCTCGCTACAGTCCACATACCTTGCCGAGTAACGACAGCGGACATGGGCTCAAGACGGCCCGTCCGCCAGAACTTACAAGGCAGGTGCCGACGACGGCCCGCGTGCCAGATCCGTGCCAGATCGAGCGGTCAATCACGAACACTCGGAGCCCGTAGCGGCGCGAACGCCCGTCGGCAGACTCGGCACCGTGGCACGCAAGACGAACAGCGAGGACATATCCACGCGCGGCGCCAGGCTTACAAATCAGATGTGCCGACCGTCTCTAGTCAGGTCCTGACGAGTGCTCCGGGGCCAAGCATGGGTAGGAACCGCTCGGCGGGACCGTCACTGTGCCGACCAATATGGGGGATTCATGGCGAGGGGTGCATACCAGCATCGGAGGGGCAAGGTGCTAAGCGCCTGCCTAGTCGCGATCATCCTGGCCTTGACGGCAACTGAGTGGCCAGGTGGGGAGCTCAGCACTTTCTGGAGCCAGCACCCCTTCTTTACCGGTTCGCTGTCGTCCGTGCTCTTCCTTCTTCTTGGAGCCACTCTCGTGCAGGACTGGGTGGCACGCCGGGACGAGTCACGGCTGCGGTTGATCATTCTAGTGGCGTGCGGATCGCTCGCTCGAGCCCCTCTCGCCCAACGCCGCATGATGTGGTTCCTGCTCAACGGTGGAGACTTCGTCGAGGACCGTGACTTCCGCCAGGATCGCGACCTGTCGGCCCAGATCAAGCGCACTCTGACACGCAACAATCTGCCCGAGGTAGCAGAGCGCCTGGCGCTGAACAACTACTCCTGTGACCCTTCAACGCAGCGGAGGCTGGAGATCCTCGCCAGGGATCGCGATTGGTTGATCGCCGCTTACTCGCTGCTGCGCGGCGTCTCTCACGACTTCCGAGCCGTCATTGCTCGCTGGGCCCCGCTGCTCTCGGGGACGGACCGTAGTGCGGCGCTTCTGGAGGAGTTGGCCATGCAGGCGGATGAGCTGACGAAGATCCAGGTCATGGTCCTGCCAGTAGCCAGGGAACAGCGCGTGCAACTGAACGACGAGGAGATACAACAGTTGGTGCAGTCTTGGGGAAGGGCCCTCGCCAACGCCGTCGCAATGGATGAGGCCTTGACCCGACTCAGCGGGAAGCGCGGCTCCGATTGGACATCCGACGGCAGGAAGCTTCTCGATCCCGCCGATAGCGACAGGCTCAGAGAGCGTGACCTCCGCAGAGCAGCGGGAGGCATGCGGCTCTACGCCTGACCGCAACGCCAACATCGCCATGCTCCCTGCACCCTCGGCTGCGACGCCCTATACGGACACGGATACGTCACCGTCGCGGAAGGAGGCGGCATCCAGGTCAGCCCTCTCGCCGCAGACATTCCAGAGATCGCCACACACATCCAGGAACGGCTGGCAGGCCGCACCGTCACCTGGTGGGCCCCCAGCGCGAGCCGTACTACCAGTGGCACCGGGTCCACACGTACAAGGAACTGCCTCCGGCCTGAGCACGGCTTCCGGCATCTCACACGCTCTGGGCCGCCCCTGGGCCGTCCGAGGACGACCCAGGGAGACCACCAACAACCATTGATGACCTCTCCTCTGCTGGTCAGGGGCATCGTTGCCTGAATAGCCCTCAGGTCACATTCCCGAGCTGTAAGTTCCGCGACATCTGATACGTGGCTGCCGCCGCACCCGGTCCGACCCGCGGCTCAGCGGGTCAGGGAGGGATGCGGCGGCATCTCTGGGAATTCTCTGGGACTTTGGGCCCGCGGCCGAGCTACGAGCCACGCTCCACAGGTCCTGCCGACGGGCCACGGCTACGCGAAGATCGCGTCGACGGCGACGAAGCCCCCTGTGTGAGGTGATCAACCGCCATCAGCGCCAGCGCCATGCTGGTGAGCGTCGGGTTCGACGCCGTTCCCGTGGGGATGACCCCGTTCCCGCCGAGGTAGAGGTTCTCGAAGTCCCAGACCCGGGAGTCGCCATTCACCACGCTGTGGTCCGGGTCCTGCCCCATACGGACCGTTCCAGCGATGTGGTTGGGCAGGCCGAGCGTGCCGAATTCCGGCTCGGATCCCGGAAGGTACTTTCCGAGCACCGGCGCGGCCCGGAGCATGTCGGTCATCATGGCGTGCTGCCGGGCGGTGTCGTCGTCGCTGAACGTGAAGTCGAACGTCGGTTGCGGCATACCGTGGAGGTCCGTGTGCGCGGCAGAGAATGTCACCCTGTTGTCCGGCCGGGGGTCGATCAGCCCGAACCAGCGCAGATCGACGATCAGACGGTCGTCGACATACGACGGGAGGTCGCCATACTGGAACGCGTCCCGGTTGATCTGAGCGTGCCATGGACGATTCGCCGAGACAGGGATCCAGACGTTCGGCTCCGGGTCGTCCATCGGGATGAGCACATCGCCATCGGGCGAGGCCTCCCGATGGCACCGCCTCTCCGACACGAAGAGCGGGTCGGACCTCAATCGGTCCAGTAGATCGCTGTGGAGCACCACCTGGCAGAACGCCATCGGGTGCTCGGTGAGATACCGGCCGAGTGCCTTCGGCCGGATGCCGGACGCCCAGAGAAGTTGCGGTGTGAGAACGGCACCAGCGGCCACCACGTAGTGGTCGGCCTCGATCCGGACCATCCGGGACTCCAGGAGGTCACGAGCCTCCGCGGAAACGATCCGTGAACCTGTCGCATCCGGAATCAGTCGCGTGCACAGATGCTGCGGCAGCAGTGAGAAGCGGGGATCGCCGTGGGCGATGTCCCCGAGGACGGTGTCCGAGCCCGCCCACCTCACCATGGACGGGTTTCCGGCCCGGCGTTCGGCCGCCAACGGCAGGCTCTGCACTCCGTATGGCTCCGGCAGTTCGTGGAATTCACCTCGCAGGGCGTCAATCAGCAGTCTCTGCCGGACGGAGTGGTCGAACTCTCGGCTGCTTACCCCGAGGATGTGCTCGGCGTCGGAGTAGAAGCGGTCCCAGTCCTCCTCGGGGACCCCGTCGTAGCGCTCGAGTAGCGGATGGTGACGCGGCGTCGCACAGGTCCAGTGCGTCGCCATGCCCCCCACGGCGTAGCACACCGAAGCAGCAGGGATGTTCCGGTACGTGTCCTGTTCCGGATTCTCGGTGAAGCGGACGCGGCCGTGGTTGGTTGTCGGTTCCCGAGCCGCCGTCGGTTCCACCGCGAATTCGGCGCGTGCGCTGTTGGACACCGAGAGGATGTGCAGATGGCCTCGGATGATCGACGAGAAGAGGCTGGTGTCATGCTGATGGACGTAGGTGTTCTTCAGGTTCATTCCGGGGTCCGCCGACAGTTGGGCTCCGGCCTCCAGCATGAGGACACTGTGCCCTGCCTGCACCAGCGCGCGAGCGAAGGTGGCACCGATCGGCCCGGATCCGACGATCAACGTATCCGTCTCATACCTGATGTCGGTCATCGCACCTCGCCTAACGCGGCTGGTCGTGTCCCCACACCGGTCTGCACCGTGCGGGGGCGGACGCGTATCCGTGCGGAGGAACTCCGTGGGCGCAGACAATGTCTCCATGGTAGGGCGGAGGTGCAGCATCCGCATGGCGCTTGCCGACCGCACCAGGTCATGCGGCTGCGTTGTCTGCGGGGGAGAGGAACCGCCAGATGACCGGGACGACGGCCAGCGCGAGAACGGCCGTGACGGAGAAGGCCAGCGCGAAGGACGCGGGACCCGGATTCTGGCCGAGTAGGACCACCAGGATCGCCAAGCCGATGGCACCGCCGGTGTACTGCGTCGTGTTGATGACCGCGCTGCCCATTCCGCTGCTCTCCGCCGGCAGATCGCGTGTACCGGTGATGTACGTACCGGCAAAGGCCATGCCCTGTCCCAACCCACTGAGGACCAGGCCGGGCAGGATCACGGTGACGTAGGCACTCGACACGGCCGAGGCTGCGGCCAGCACCCCGAGTCCTGCGGCGCCGACGGAGTAGGCCACGGTTAGGAGCTTCCTGAGCCCCCAGTGTCCGGCGAGCAGGCCGGTGATGATGTTGCCCGCACCGATGGTCGCGGCGAGGGGTAGGAACGCGAGCCCCGCGGCCAGCGCGGAGTACCCGCGTTCGTCCTGGAGATACAGCGTGAACACGAAGAACTCTGCGCCGAAGCTCGCCCAGTAGAGCGCTGAGGCGAGGCAGGCTACTTGGAGGGTGCGCACGCGGTACAGCATGGCCGGGATGAGCGGGTGCCGGCCGCGACGCTGGTCCAGCAAGAACAACAATCCGGCCGCGAGGGCCATGACCGCCGATCCGGCGACCGCCAGCCACGACGTGTGGGGGCGAGCGACCTCCGTGAAGGTCAGCACAACCGCTACCACGGTGATGGAGGCCAGCAGGGCACCGCTTATGTCCACATGCCGCCGGTCGTGAGTGGCCGGTTTGAACAGCGCTCCCCCCGCGGCGATCAGACAGCCGGCGACGATCGGCAGGTTGATCCAGAAGATCCAGGGCCAGGACGCGACGGTGAGCAGCACACCACCGACAACCACCCCCAGTGCGAGGCCCACCGCGCCGGTGGATCCCCAGATGCTCAGTGCCCGGTTCCGGGCGGGTCCTGCGGGATAGGCGGAGCTGATCAGGGCAAGTGTGGCCGGCACCAGCATGGCCGCGGCGACACCCTGACCGACGCGGGCGGCGATGAGCGTTGAGGCGCTCCCGGACAGCGCCGCGCCCACGGAAGCCAGCGCGAACAGCGATTGCGCGGCGAGGAAGACCCGGTTCGCTCCGAGCGCGTCCACCACTTGGCCGCCCAGCAGCAGAAAGCCGGAGAAGAAGATCGCGTAGGCGCTGACGATCCATTGCAGGGCCGCACTGGAGAACTGCAGACTCCTGCCGACGTCGGGAAGCGCGACGTAGATGATCGAGAAGTCCAGCGCGACCAGCAATTGCGAGCCGGCAAGTGCTGTCAGCAGTCGAGTCCCGGTGATGTGAGGACCTGTCGTACGGCTGTCAGAACTCTTCGTGGTCATCGGGGTCTCCGCCGATTCGGTGAGGCGACCGGGCGGATATACGGGACAGTTCGTCATCGGTGAGTTCGAAGCCGAAGATGTCGAGATTCTCGCGCTGCCGCCTGGGATCAGCTGACTTGGGGATCGGGACCGAGCCGAGCTGGGTCTGCCAGCGCAGAACGGCTTGCGCGGGTGTGACGTCGTGGCGTGCAGCGATACCGACGACCTCGGGGTCCGCGAGTAGAGTCCCTCCCTGGCCAAGGGGCCGCCAGCTCTGCGTCCGGATCCCCTTGGTCTCGTGGAAGGCGCGCAGTTCGCGCTGCGGGAGGGCCGGATGCATCTCGATCTGGTTGACCGAGGGCAGCACACCGGTCTGACTCTCAAGGCGTTGGATGTGCTCCACCGTGAAGTTGGAGACTCCTATGGACCGTGTGACGGACTCCTCGTGCAGCCGGATCAGGGCTTGCCAGCACTTCACATACTGGTTGAGTCTCGGCAGCGGCCAGTGGATGAGGTAGAGATCGACGAAGTCGAGACCGAGCCTGCGGCGGGACCCCTCGAAGGACGCCAGCGCCTGCTCGTAACCGTGATCCCGACCCGGGAGCTTCGTGGTGACGAAGATTTCCTCGCGGGCGATCCCGCTGTGGGCGATGGCACGGCCGACCCCGGTCTCGTTGCCGTAAGTCATGGCCGTGTCGATGAGCCGATAGCCCGCCTCAAGTGCCCCCGCGACCACTCTCTCCGCTTCGTCGTCGTCCAGCGGATAGGTGCCCAGACCTATGGCGGGCAGCGTCATTCCGTCTCGGAGACGGCACATCGGGACACCCACCTTGATGCTCCCTTCCGGCGGTTCGCCTACACGAGCGTTCTGTGAACAGCACACTGGGTTGTGAGAGCGATCCTGCCGCGCCCATGGCCAGGCATTTCGCAGATCGAGGTGCAGCGCCGCAAAGCGAACGTCCCTAGAGCACCTGACGTGAGTAAAGCCCGGCTTATGTCGAGGGGATCTGCCTCCGAGCGACGCGGCTCGGCGTTCGCCCTTTCCGGCGGGTTGAACCGCACAGCCCCTCAGGCGTGTGCCATTGCGGGCCGCATCTCGCTACTCTCGATGTCTTCACGAGTGTACTGGCGAACTTGTGCCACCGACCAGCGAGCCCGGGTGGGTAATCGAATCCGGTCGTGCAGTGCCGACGGCCAGGGTGCACTGCGACGATGCACTGCCCCGCCGGGAGTCCGGACAGCGCTGCGCCTGAGAATCGGACGACTCGCTGTGTGGGGCTTCTCCGTGCGCCACTGTCTGCCGCGCGCGCCTTTCGGGTGAGGGGAGTAGCGTGGACGCCGGGTGAGTTTGGGGTGGGGTAAGACGCCGGATGAGTTGGGGTGGTGTTATGAAGGACACTACGACCGGACTGGGCCGTTGGGTCCTTCGCACTTCACAAGAGGTCCAGTTTGAGGTGTTGGAAACAGTCGACCTACTCGACCCCGAGAACCCGCAACTGAGACAGGTACCGGGAGGAGGGGAGGCCCACGGGCCCCGGCTCACTGTTCTCGATGAGGCTGTTGACGAATTCTTCGGGTCAAGAGTGCGCAAGTATTTTTCCGTCAATGACTCGTCGATGAGCTACATGACCATACCGGCTGGAGACGAGCACAAGACCATCGAGAACGTACTCAGGGTTGCCAGCCGACTCAATGAGATCGGCACTGAAAGATCCGGCACTCCACCAATTGCCATGGGCGGCGGCGTAGTTCAGGACGTTGTCGGAATGGCGGCGAGCCTTTATCGCCGGGGTATTCCGTATGTACGGGTTCCGACTACGCTCCTTGGCCAGATCGACGGCAGCGTTTCAGCCAAGAACGGTGTCAATTTCGAGGGATTCAGAAATCGACTCGGCACATTCCACCCGCCACCTCTGACTCTCATCGACCGTTCCTTCATCGCCACTCTCCCTATACGCCAGATTCGAAGCGGAATGGGAGAGGTCCTCAAAATGGCGCTCATCAAGGATCCCGAACTCTTTCGACTCCTTGAGCAGTTCGGCCCCATGCTCGTCGAAGAGCGGCTGCAGGACACGGGTACTCAGACGAGTAAAAGTGAACCAGGCCGTCAGGTCATGCATCGGGCCATTAACGGCATGTCGTCCGAGTTGCAGAAGAACCTGTGGGAGAAGGACCTGCTACGTATTGTGGACTACGGACACACGTTTTCGCCCACTGTGGAGATGAAAGCCAGAATCCTCCACGGCGAGGCTGTCACGATGGGGATCGTGTACTGCGCAGCCCTGGCGCTCAACAGGGGACTGCTGCCTCAGGAGGACTACAGCCGAATCATTGCCTGTGCCGGCGGCATGGGGCTTCAACTGACCCATGAAATGTTCAAGGATGTAGATCTCCTCAAGCGGGCCCTTGCCGACACGGTGCGTCATCGCGGTGGTTCCCAGCATCTGGCGCTTCTTACCGGGATTGGACAGACGACTTTCGTCGAGGACATCACTGCTCGAGAGGTCGAGCAGGCATCACAAATAGTCCAGAGAATTTGAAACCGAGCCCTCAACGTGCCCACTCAAAGGATGTGACCGACGCACGGGCACAGTGGAGAAGAGGCTGGAGGTGTGGCAAGTGGGCAGTCCACTCATTCACCACGTGGGGGTCCTGGTAGGAGACCTTGAGGAAGCTATCGAGCGCTGGTCGCGAGGCATTGGATACACCTTCAGCGAAGTGGGCCGATATCGCACTGACTTCTATATAGACAGCTCTGATACCGAGCCGCATTATCACGATGCGCGAATCAGCTTCTCTCGCGAAGGACCCCCCTACATAGAGCTTATGGAGTTCTGCGGAGAGGGTACTCATTCCGCGGCTCAAGGGGAAGGCATACACCATCTGGGATTCATGGACTACCCCGACGTGGATGGGCGCCTTCGCGAACTTGAGGCGCAGGGCATCCGATGCGACGGGATGGCACTGGACGGGCCGGGTGGAAAAACCCTTCTCTGGTTCACCGAGAAGCAACTCCTGCACGGCATCCGCGCCGAGTATGTGGCTGAGCTCTCTCAGCCGCTCGTCATGGACGACGGTCGTCCGGCGTACCGCGACGACCGCGGGTTCGCCACCCTCCTGCCGCCTGAAGAAGGACCCTGAGGAGTCGGCCGCTCCCTGACCCGGTCTCCGAAAGACGTGGTGAGATGGCACTCGGTGAAACCTCAAGGGCCATGGTCTGGACTGGCCGTCGGACTCTCGAGTGGCAGGAGCTGCCCCTTGGGGATCCGCCAGCCGGTGGGCTCCTGCTCGAAGTGACGGCGAACGGGATATGCGGAACCGACGCTCACTTCATCGCCATGGAACCGGCCCGGCCTCTTGTCTTGGGACACGAGATCGTCGGCCGTATCGCGGCAACCGGAACCGGCTTCACCGGGCATGACGCAGACGGGGTACGAGTCGGTATAGGGGACACCGTAGCGCTCTTCCCGTGGGTGGCCTGCGGCCAGTGCTGGGGCTGCCGACGATTCGGTCCCGGGGCAACGACCTGCGAACACGCCTTCGTTTACGGCATTCCCCCCGAGGCCATCGGCGCACCGCCCTCGGACACGGTCACCACCGGCACGGTCCGCCTGACCGGAGGCTTTGGCCGCCATATGGTCGTCCGCCAAGGAACCTGGTTCTGGCGGGTACCCGACGACATCTCGCCAGCGGTCGCGTCTCTCCTTGATCCGCTTGCTGTCGCCCTCCGTTCGCTGGATGTCACGCGTACACCCACCGGCACCTGGGACGAGGTGCTGACACCTGATTCCACCGCGGTCGTGATGGGACTCGGAACCGTGGGACTACTGACCGTGCTGGCACTTCGACGCTGCGGCGTGGGCACGATCGTCGCCTCCGGGTCTCGTCCCCAGCGCCTGGCTGCGGCCGATCGCATGGGTGCCGACGCTGTCCTCGACACCGGCGCTCTCGATAGCGAAGGGCGCAGACGCAAGGTTCTCGACATCACCGCCGGCCGCGGCGCGGATCTCGCCGTGGACGCAACGAACAGCCCAGCCGCACTGTCAGAAGCACTGGCTCTCGTGCGGCGATTGGGGACAGTGGTTGAGGTGGGCAACTCCGTCTCCGACGGGGTCACGATCCCCATCGATGTGGCACGTGACATCTGCCAGAAGAGCATCAGAATCATCGGCGTCACCTTCAACCCGCCGCAATCGTACAGAGAAGGCAGTGCTCTGCTAGCTGACCGAACTCTGCCATTCGAAAGTCTGATCACGGCCACTCGTCCGCTGAGACAGGCAGAGACCGCTCTTGACGATCTTTCTGGCGATGTCATCAAGCTGGTCCTATCCGGGGAGTGAAAGCTGTGCGCGACCGAGGCATGAGTACAACCAGCTTGGTGAACTGGGCCGGAAATGTGGCCTTCGGTGCGAGGGAAGCGGTATACCCGGCATCGCTGGCGGAGTTGGTCGAGGTTGTGGCGCGAGCGGGTCCGAGTGGAGTGAAGGCGTTCGGCCGCGGTCATTCGTTTTCCCGAGTGGGTGACACGAGCGGAGTCCTGGTGTCCCTGCGGGAGATGCCCTGGGTATGCGAGGCGGTACGGGGCAGGGAGGGAGTCCCGACAGGAGTCAGAGTCGGCAGCGGGCTGACCTTCGGCGACCTGTGTCCGGTGCTGGACGGCTTCGGAGGCGCACTGCCGGCACTGGCGTCACTACCTCATATCTCAGTCGCCGGGGCGTGCGCGACAGGCACACATGGGTCGGGGTGGGGGGCGCGGTGCGTGGCGTCGGGAGTACGCGAGGCAACCCTCGTCGCGGGTGACGGCTCCGTGCGCCGCGTAACGCGCGAAGACCGCTCCTTCCCAGGAGTCGCGGTGTCACTCGGAGCGCTGGGGGTGGTGGTGGAACTCGTTTTGGACGTACTGGACAGCTTCGACATGAAGCAGTTCGTGTTCGAGGGGCTGCCCTTCTCCAGCCTGGTGGAGCGCCTGGAGGAAGTACTCGGAGCGGGCTACAGCGTATCCGTGTTCTGGGCACTAGGTGATACAGCGGACGTATGGGTGAAACAGCGGGTGGGTGACGAAGGGTGGGACCTCTCAGGGTCGGGGGCACGGCCTGCGCGCACGCAACGCCACCCGGTACCCGGATTCCCGGCGGCGCACTGTACGCCCCAACTTGGAGCGCGGGCACCGTGGTTCGAACTGCTGCCTCACTTCAGAGCGGGATTCGAGCCAGCCACCGGTGATGAGCTGCAATCGGAGTATGCGATGCCTTCGAAGAACGGGGCACGAGCGTTGGAGGCGATCGCGAGCATCAAAGACCAGGTGGCCCGGGTCGTGCGCACAGTGGAAGTGCGATCGGTGGCCGCGGACGAGTGCTGGTTGTCGCCCGCATACGGACAAAGCACTGTGACGGTGCACTTCACCTGGCTCCCGGACCTGCACAGAGTGGAGCAGGCTGTGAGGCATGTGGAGGAAGCGCTGGGTCCTTTGGGCGCCAGGCCGCACTGGGGAAAGCTGTTTGCGATGGATCCTCCTACAGTGGCTGGACTGTATCCACGCTGGAGAGACTTTCGGAAACTGCTGGAGAAATTCGACCCCGAAGGAAGGTTCCGAAACCCTATGATCGATTCCCTTTTTCCCCGCGGTTAAGGCCACTCTGACCTCCTTGATCAGATTGAGCGAGCCAATCGCAGATCCCCAGCGAACCTTGCCCGGCCTCCTTTCGGAGGCGCCGCTGAGCGCAATCCTCGGAGGAATACCTGGCACGTTCAGGATCTGCGATGCCGATGCGACTGCGATAGACTGATGTGTGGCCGTGCGCATTCCGTTCCCTAATGCGCCGCTGGAATTCACAGTGAATTCTCGACGGCGGCAGGCAGAAGTGGAGAGTCATGGATCTCAACCTCGACTCGAAGGTCGCCGTCGTCACCGGGGCCAGCCGCGGCATCGGCCTCGCGACGGTCGAGGCATTGGCTGCCGAGGGTGTGCGCATCGTCGGGGCTGCCCGGCGGACCACCCCGGACTTGGAGGCGGCGGGCGCGATCCCGGTGGCCGCGGACCTGGGTACCGCCGAAGGTGTGGACACGCTCATCAAGACCGCGCTCGCCGAACTGGGCGGCATCGATCTGCTGGTGAACAATGTGGGTGCCGGCGACGCGGTGCAACCCGGCGGGTTTCTCGAGGTCGATGACACCACGCTCCAAAAGGTCCTGGACCTCAACCTGTTCAGTGCGATACGGGCTACCAGACTCGCGCTGCCCAGCCTGATCGAGCGTCGCGGCGCCATTGTCAACGTATCCTCCATCAACTCCAAGCTGCCGGCTGCCGCGCCGGTGGCCTACAGCGTCTCCAAGGCTGCGCTCACAGCCTTGGGAAAATCATTGGCCGAGGAATTCGGCGCCCAGGGAGTGCGCGTCAACACCGTATCCCCCGGCACCGTTCTCACCGGTATATGGGGGGACGCGGACAACTTTGGCGGGAAGATCGCCGCTCTTGCAGGAGTCGAGCATGCCGAATTCCTCAGACAGATTCCGGAGCGGTTCGGTATAACCACCGGAAGGATTACCGAGCCTCGCGAAGTCGCGGCGCTCATCGTTTTCCTTCTTTCAGACGTGGCCGCGAACATAACCGGAGCGGATTTCGTCATCGACGGCGGTATGGTCAAAGCGCTCTGACATTGTCGGGCGCAGGCTTCTTCGAATCCGGGTCCACCTGTACCGCACCAAACCGAAGAACACCCAGAATACAGGGACGATCTATGAAACTCGGCGCCTATACAGCGTGCTTGCATGACAGGAGTCTTCCTGACTGCCTGCACCTACTGGCCGAACTCGGCCTGACCAGCATCGAGATCAACTCAGGCGGTTTTCTCACCGCACCCCATTGCCACGTCGACGCGCTTCTTGTCAGCGAGCGGGCACGTAAGGAATATCTCGCAGAGATCGCCGGCGCGGGTCTGGAACTGACGGCATTGAACGTCAACTGCAATGCCTTGCATCCGGATGCCGGAGTCGCCATGCAGCACACGCGCGACCTGCACGCGACGATAGAACTGGCGGGCAAGCTCGGTGTGCGCAACATCGTCACCATGTCCGGCCAGCCCGGCGCCCACCCGGGATGCCTCGCCCCCGCGTGGATGGTGACTCCTTGGCACAGCGCCGCGACCGAGGTCCTGACCTACCAGTGGGACGAGGTCGCAACGCCCTTCTGGCGCGACATCGAGGCCAGGGCCCGTCGGAACGACGTTCGTGTATGCATTGAGATGCACCCACACAACCTCGTCTACAACCCGGCGACCCTGCAGCGGCTCATCGAGCGGACGGATTCCACCCAGATCGGTGCCGAGATGGACCCGAGTCACCTGTTCTGGCAGGGAATCGAGCCGATCGCGGCCATCGCGGAGCTTGGTGAGCGTGTCTTCAACGCCGCAGCCAAGGATGTACGGATCAACGAGGAGCGGCGCCAGGTCAACGGGGTTCTCGACGACCGCTTCACGGCTCCCGACCCCGATGAGCCGGGCACCATTGGCCTCGGCGGGCGTTATGTGCTCAATCGCTTCCCGGAAGAGGCCTCCTGGAATTTCGTGGCCGTCGGCCGGGGCCATGACGAGGCCTACTGGGCAAGGTTCCTCGACGCGCTGCACTCGGTCAATCCGGACATAGCGGTCAATATCGAGCACGAGGACAGTGAGCTGGGACGCGTCGAGGGGCTCCGGGTCTCTGCCGAGCACCTCACCGCCGCGTCGACGGCCCGGACGACGTGACGACCACTTCCGGTGATCGCCGTCGGCCTCGCGGCCCACTCCGCGTGTGATCGTCTCAGCGAACCTGGGCGGCTTCCTGACTGAGCCGATCGAGAAGTCCCGCCTGGTGCAAACGGGCTATCGGCTGGAGTAGGTCCGGATGACGCAGCAGGACCGCAGCCGCCCTGTCGTGGGCACCCGGGGCCGTCAGGCGGCGAAAGTCGACCGCCCCTCGGCCGTGCTCGCCATGGGCGACAGCTTCCTCCGCTTTCCTGGCTGCGGAAGGGTCGGCAAGGAGGCAGGCAGCCCAGCTCACGACGACCTCATCCACCCAGCTTCGCCACGCGTGCTCCTCGGCACCGGTTTCTTCCCGGAGGCAGGCACCGGTGACCCAGTCAAGCCTCGCGGAGCCCCCGGGCCCCGCCATCAGTACCAGGGCCGCATCCGCGTCCGTCGGGTAACGCAGCCATGCCGCGACCGTGACGGCCTGCCTGGCCTGAGCCTCGGCCAAAGCGACCGCGATCGCGCCGCCGGCCGCCGGAAAGGAGCGCGTGAGCCACTGCGTCGTGGCAGCGATGAGCGGAGAAAGGTCTGCGGGCATCGAGAAACATCCGATCGAGCGTGGAGCGCGCACCTTACCGGCCCACCGGGCCGGAACCGTATGACGCAGCACACGCCTGCCCAGGTCATCGCCTCGCACTCGAACGCTCCGCCTTCAGGCGACCCGGCGCCTCGGTCTCCCGGGTGCCCCGGGTCCCGGGATGGCCGAGCGGCGTCACGACACACGATCACGGCGCCACCTCTTGGGGACGCCATCAGGCCGGGTACCCGGCGACCGCCGGCCGCGGGTGCCCGCAGCCGGCTCAGCGCGGTGGCGGAAGTCAGGGGTCAGTCACCAGGCTCCGGCCGGGCTTCCTGCGGTCGCGTCATCGGCTGCCGCCGGACGGGTGGGCTGCCACGGATGGTGCAGGCGGCGGTGGGAGGTGGGGAACGCATGAGCCGTGGCCGGGAAATCCCGGCCGCTGGGCGATGCGAGAGGAAGAGGCATGGGGCACGGCGGAAACGTGATCGAGGAGCTCATGGCTGACCACCGTGAGGTCGGACAACTCTTCTCCCGGATCGAGGCGCTGCCGACCGGGGACATCAGCCTGCGTGGTCTGCTGGACGAGGTCACGATCGAGCTCGTACGGCATTCGGTCGCGGAGGAGCAGTACCTGTATCCGGCCGTCCGTCAGCATGTCGAGGGCGGGGACGCGCTCGCGGACAAGGAGATCGCGGAGCATGCCGGGATCGAGAAGCTGATGAAGAAGCTCGAGAAGATGAGGGTCGACGACGAGGAATTCCACCCCACCCTCCAGAAGTTGATGGACGGCGTCGAGGCTCATGTCGGCGACGAGGAAGGGCAGCTGTTCCCCCGGCTGCAACAGGCGTGTACGCCGGACGAGCTGGACGAGCTGGGCGACAAGGTCCGCCGGGCCAAGGCCATGGCCCCGACCAGACCTCATCCCTCCGCACCCGACACCCCGCCCGCCAACAAGCTGCTCGCCCCGGGTGCGGGGCTGGTGGATCGCGTGCGTGACTTCGTCACCGGCCGCGGCAAGTCCTGACACAGGACACCGCCACCACGCCGCGTAGCCTTCACGAAGCGCGGATCGCGGCCTACCAGCGGCGGCGAACCCCTTCAGAGGTGAACGCCCGGCCGTTGTTCGGGCCCACGGCCGGGCGTTCGGGGATGCCCTGTCCGGTCGCCTACCGGATGGTGTAGGTGAACCGGGCGGTCGCCGGATTGTGGTCGGAGAGTTGCTTGCCGTCGGAGTCGAGGAAGGCCCCGTACTCGTTGTTGTAGTAGGTCGCCTTCAGCTCGACGCCCGCCCCGCTGCGGTAGAAGATCTTGTCGATCACCTCGCAGGAGGTCTCGGTCTTGCAGGTCTTCGCGTTGTCGTCGATGTCCGGGGTCTTACCGCCGTTGATCAGCTCCACCCAGGCGTCGGTGAACCCGTTGTCGTCCCGCAGTGCGCGGATGATGTCACCGGAGCGGGTGTAACGGCTGTTCATGTCGCCCATGACGATGACCGCGTTGCCGGCGGAGTGCTTCTGGATGTACTCCGAGAGCTGCCGGGTGTTGTCGCGTCGGACACGCAGTTCCTTCTCCGAGCCGGACCCCGCGTTCATATGGGCGTTGTACAGGTCGAGCTTGGCACCGCCCGGCAGCTCAAGCTGGACATAGCTGAAGCCCTTGGGTGTCAGGCAGTTGGTACCGGTGCACTTGTCCCAGTCCTTGCGGACCAGGTTGTTCTGCTTGAAGTCGGTGAACGAGTTCAGGCCGTCGGAGAACGGCACTCCGAATATCCAGCCCTTGGCGGACGCCTTGGTGCGGTAGGGGTGCTGGTCGTACTTGCGGAGGTCGTCGTCGTAGGCGAAGTCCTCCTGGACGTTGACGACGTCGTAGGCGTTGAGCCGCGGTGAGATGAGCTTCGTGTTCTTGGCCGGATCGCTGCCGGAAAGCGGTTCGGGGAGACCCGCGACGTTGTAGGAGAGGACGTTGAACGTGCCGGTCACCGACTGGGACGAAGCACCGGCATGCGCCGCGGGCATCGTCGCCATGGCCGTTGCCGCCGAAACCACGGCGACGGCGATGACGGCGCTTCTGCGCTGGGTACGAAGTGTGGACACTGTCTTGCCCTTCGGGGGGTATTCCGTCGGAACTCTTCCGCAACGGACTGTGACACGAGCAAGTACTGCCTGCCCACCACAGCTCTTGTGGTGAACTTCCTTATGGATGAAGCAATATGACGGTGCGTCGAGACTTTTGTAAACCGTTCGGTGGGACTGCTTCCGAACGTGCCGGCCGACGCCCGACTCGCGGCGCGGGATCGCACGAGCGGCCCGGCGCGGGCTCGGACGGCGGGAGTGTAGCGGCTGAGACTATGTGCCACGTGAACGCACGAGACAAGCGAGATGAACCGGCCCCCGGCACCCGCGGCACGCCCGGAACAGGACGACAACCCCGCTGGCGGCGCGACCCCGAGCGGACCAGCGCGGTACTGCTGGACGCGGTGCTGGACCTGGTGGCCGAAGGCGTACACCAGCCCACCAGCAAGGCGATCGCGGAACGGGCCGGGGTGTCGGAACGCTCCGTCTTCGTCCACTTCCCCGACCGGGAAACGCTGTACACGGCAGCCGCCGAACGGCAGACCGACCGCTGGCTGGCACTGTCCGAACCGGTGCCCCCGGACCGCGCGACGGCGTACAAGGTGCGCGTCTTCCTGGCCCAGCGCGGCCGGATGTACGAGCGGATGACGCCGATCCGCAAAGTGGGTCTCGGGCTCGAACCGGATTCGCCCGGCCTGCACCGGATCATGCGCTGGGGTGACGCCTGGCTGCGGGACGACCTGGCCCGGACCTTCGAGCCCGAGCTGGGGCGGGTAGCGGGAGCGCGCCGGGCGGGCGGGCTACTGGACTCGCTGGAGGCCGCCTCGTCCTGGGCGGCCTGGGATCATCTGCGCAGTCGGCGCGGTCTGGGCGACGCGGCAACCAGGTCGGCGATGGGCCGGAGCCTGCGCGCCCTGCTCGGTGACGCGCCGGATGCGGAAGCGGCACCCTCGCCGGCACCGGAACCCCCACCCGCGCCCTGAGCGGGACACCCGGCTGGGCTCCAGGCAAAACCTGTGTCCCACATCTTCTTTTGATGCACTCCAACTGCAATAGTGGCGCCCCGACTCATGTTGCAGTCTTACTGCACTACGGTCCGGCACGCGCCCAGTGGGACCGGACCCGATCCTTGCGAGAAGGGAACGTGCACCATGACCTCGTTGGACCGGCGCGGCTTCGTCGCCGCAGCGGGTGCCGCAGCGGCGGCAGTCGCGATCAACCCGCAGACGGCCCAGGCGTTCCCCGGACAGGGCCCCGCCGGTAACCCCGCGGCGACGAGTACCGCTCACCTGGACTACGGCGACAAGCGGGACTTCGAAGACTCGGACCGTGGCTTCATCGCCGCGTTCACCGGTGGACCGATCAAGAACAAGGCCGGTACCACGATCTGGGACACGGACGCCTACCGCTTCCTCGCCGAGGCCGGCGAGACACCGCCCAAGACCGTCAACAAGAGCCTCTGGCGGCAGGCCCGGCTGGTGTCCCGGCAGGGCCTGTACAAGGTCACCGAGCGGATCTACCAGGTCCGCGGTCTCGACATATCCAGCATGACCATCGTCGAGAGCGAAACCGGCGTCATCGTCATCGACCCGCTGATCTCCGCCGAGACCGCGGCCGCCGCGCTGGCGCTGTACCGCAGACACCGGGGTGACCGCGCCGTCAAGGGCATGATCTACACCCATCCGCATCTCGACCACTTCGGCGGCTGCCGCGGGGTCCTGCCCGACGGCGGCGTGGGCATCCCGGTACTCGCGCCCGAAGGCTTCATGGAGCACGCGGTCAGCGAGAACGTCTACGCGGGTGCCGCCATGGCCCGCCGCGCCTCCTACATGTACGGCACCATGCTGCCCAAGAACGCCGCCGCCCAGGTCGGCTGCGGACTCGGGCTGACCGTCTCGCAGGGCACCGTCGGACTGATCGCCCCCACCCAGTACATCAGCACGACCGGTCAGGAAGTCACCGTCGACGGGGTCCGGATCCAGTTCCAGATGACCCCGTCGAGCGAGTGCCAGGCGGAGATGAATTTCCTCTTCCCCGACCTGCGCGCGGTGTGCATGGCGGAGAACGCCACCCACACCATGCACAACATCATCACCCTGCGCGGAGCCCAGGTCCGCGACGCCCACGCCTGGGCCGGCTATCTCACCGAGACCGTCAGCCTCTACGCGGGCAAGGCCGATGTCGCCTTCGCCTCGCACCACTGGCCGACCTGGGGCAATGACAACATCGTGGACCTGCTCACCCAGCAGCGGGACCTCTACGCCTACCTGCACGACCAGACGGTCCGCCTGATCAACCAGGGCATGACCGGGTCCGAGATCGCCGAAACCCTCAAGCTGCCGCCCTCGCTGGAGCGGGTGTGGGCGAATCGCGGCTACTACGGTTCCGTCAGCCACAACGTCAAGGGCATCTACCAGCGCTACATGGGCTGGTTCGACGGCAACCCCGCCCATCTGTGGGAGCACCCTCCCGTCGAGGAGGCCCGCCGCTACGTCGCGTGCATGGGCGGCCAGAGCGCCGTACGTGCCCGCGCCGCGCAGTACGCGCGCAGGGGCGATCTGCGCTTCGCCGTCACACTGCTGAACCACGCCGTCTTCAACAACCCGGCCGACATCCGGGCCAAGCACCAGCTCGCCGAGGTCTACACCCAGCTCGGCCACGCTTCCGAGAACGCCGTGTGGCGCAACTTCTATCTGACGGGCGCCCAGGAACTGGTCAAGGGCGTCCACACCGAGATCGATGCGACGCTGGGGCCCGATGTGTACGCGGCCTTGACGGTCAGCCAGCTCATCGACGGCATGGCCGTCCGGATCAACGGCCCCAAGGCCTGGGGTCTGAAGCTGGCCATCGACTGGCACATCGGCGACAAGTACTGGCATCTGGTGCTGGCCAACGGCGTGCTCACCCACACCACCGACAGCAGGCCCAGCCGCAGCGCGGGTCTGACCATGACGATGAGCAAGAACCAGCTGCTCGTCATGCTGGGCACCAGGTCGACCGCGGGCATCACCATGACCGGCAACCCGTTCCTGCTGCTCAAGCTGCTGGCCGTGCTGGACGACGTCGACACGAAGTTCGACATCGTCACCCCCTGATCCAGGTACTCGGGTCTCAGTGGACGGGGGGGGGGGGGGCGGGCGGCGCGCCGGCGCGGGCGGCGCTGGGCGGCGCGGGGGGCGCGCGG
>NZ_JBHXFA010000100.1:0-7746 GCF_042724175.1 Streptomyces sp. NPDC127084 | reverse complement strand
GTTTATGGGGTTCACTGTGGGGGGGCGCCGCCCACCACCACGGGCCCCCCCACCCCGGTCAGGTCCCCGTGCCCGTACGGCAACGACCCGGCACGGTCGGCGCGAGCCTCACCGGCTTCCGCCACCGCGGCCGTTCAGGCGCTCCATGTCGGCGGGGCCGATCCGGATGACGAACAGCGCGACCAGCACGGCTACCGCCGTGAAGACGGCGGCGACGGCGAAGGCAGCCGTCGCACCGGAGGTGAGGACCGCGTCGGCGTATGGCGCCGGGAGCCGGCCGGTGTGCGCGTAGCGCA
This sequence comes from Streptomyces sp. NPDC127084, assembly GCF_042724175.1. Taxonomy (NCBI): domain Bacteria; kingdom Bacillati; phylum Actinomycetota; class Actinomycetes; order Kitasatosporales; family Streptomycetaceae; genus Streptomyces; species Streptomyces sp. NPDC127084. The sequence continues at coordinate 7,450 of NZ_JBHXFA010000100.1, read as the reverse complement.
GCCTCTCGGCGGGGGTGGCCCGGGTGAGGAAGTCCGAAGTCTGCCGGGCCGCATCCCGGCCCGCGACCGTACCGAACACCGTGATCAGTACGGCGAACCCGAGCGAGCCGCCGACCTGCTGATGCACGTTGAGCAGACCGGACCCCGCACCGGACTCCCCGGCCGCGACACCGGTGAGCGCCGTTACGGTGATCGACACGAACTGGAGTCCCATACCCAGACCGAACACCAGCATCGGCCCCAGCACAGCACCGGCGTACGTCGAGTGGACATCGACCCGGGTCAGCCAGACCAGGCCGGCGGTCGCGAGCACGGCGCCGGTCACCAGGAAGGGCTTGGGCCCGTACCGGGGCAGTAGCCGTGCCGTGGTCCGCGCCCCCGTCACGACGATCGCGCTGACCGGCAGAAAGGCGAAACCCGCCTGGAGCGGGCTGAAGCCCAGCACGTTCTGCACGTAGAGCGTGAGGAGGAAGAACATGCCGAACATCGCCGCGGCGAGGCTCAGTATCATCACGTAGGTCCCACGGCGGTTGCGGTCGGCGAACAGATGGAGCGGGATCACCGGCCGTACGGAACGGCGCTCGACAAGGGCGCACAGACCGAGGATCACCGGCGCCAGCGCGAACGACGCGATCGTGAGTGCGTCCGACCACCCATCCTGTGCCGCCCGGATGAAACCGTAGACGAGCAGCACCATCCCGGCTGTGGCGGTGAGCGCGCCCGCGATGTCGAAGGTGCCGGGCTGGCGTCCGGACTCCTTGATCCAGCGAGGCGCGGCAAGGACGATGAGCAGTCCGATCGGACCGTTGACGAAGAACACCCAGCGCCAGTCGAGCCATTCGACGATCACACCGCCCGCCATCAGGCCGAGCGCTCCGCCCGCGGCGGATACAGAGGCGAACACACCGAAGGCGCGGTTGCGTTCCGGGCCTTCGGTGAAGGTCGTACTGATCAGGGCGAGGGCGGTCGGGGAGGCGACAGCGGCGCCCGCCCCCTGGAGGGCGCGGGCGACGAGCAGCGCCCCGGCGCTCGGTGCGAGCCCCGCGGCCAGCGAGCCCGCGACGAAGAGCAGCACTCCGCAGACGAAGACCCTGCGCCGCCCCAGGATGTCCCCCGTCCGGCCCCCGAGCAGCAGCAGTCCGCCGAACGCGAGGGTGTACGCGCTGACGACCCACGAGAGATCGACGGTGGAGAAGCCCAGCGAGGTCTGGATGTGCGGCAGCGCGGTGTTCACGATGGTGATGTCGAGGACCACCATCAGCTGGCAGGACGCGATGACGAGCAGCGCCATCGCGCTCCCACCACCCCGCTCCGGGGCGGTGGTCCGCGCTGCTGGGACGGGTCGCGGGCTGGTCATGGCGTGTACGGCCCGGCGACACGCGTGCATGGCCGGGGCGGCGGGCGGGGCCGGTGGCCGGTGGCCGACGGCCGGTGAGAGGCAGGGAGCCGGTGAGCGCCGGGAGCCGGTGAACAGTGGACAGCCCCGTGCCTGTCCCTTCGACCGTAGGCCCCGGCCGGGACCGCCGCGAGTCGGCGGCCAGGCGCGGCGGCTCCGTGCGTGGACCTCCCGGACCGGTGGGGACGCGGTCAGCGACCGCCGAGGCGGTGCCGCGGCCTGGGCTCCACCGGTTCGTCCCGCGCCTGGGCCCAGAGGGAGCGGACATGCCCGAGGTGGCGGGCCATGCACTCCTGCGCTCCCGCCGCGTCACCGGCGAGCATCAGATCGAGCAGTTCCACGTGCTCCTCCGCCGAAGCCACCAGCTGACCGCGCTCGTCCAGCCTGGTCAGCCCGTACAGCCGGGAACGCTTGCGGAGGTCGCCGACCGTCTCGACCAGTCGCTCGTTGCCCGCGAGGGTGAGCAGACCGAGGTGGAACCGGCGGTCCGCGTCCAGATATCCGATGAGATCGTGCTCCCGCGCGCGCGTCACGATCTCATCGGCGACCGGGCGCAGCTCTTCGAGCTGCTCCACCGTCGCGATGCCGGTGACCTTCCCGATGGTCGGCACCTCGATCAGGGCACGCAGTTCGGTGTACTGGTCGAGGTCGCGCTCGCTGACCTCGGTGATCCGGAAGCCCTTGTTGCGGACCGGTTCGACCAGCCCCTCGCGCGCGAGGTCGAGCATGGCCTCGCGCACGGGTGTGGCGGAGGTACCGAAGTCGGCGGCGAGTCCGGGCGCGGAGTACACATGGCCGGGGCGGAGCTCGCCCGCCACGAGAGCGGCGCGCAGTGCGTGGGCGACCTGGTCGCGCAGCCGCTCCTGGGCTGTGATCAGGGTGAACTGCTTTGGGTCGCCCATGGCATGCCTCCGTGAATCCGCGAAGAGCCAGAGTACAATGTCACGTTTGCTCGGCGGGTCGCTGTCGTGGTCGGCGTCGCCGTCATGGCTGTCACAGGAGGAATCCCCCGGGGAACGGGTCGGACGGGTCGAGGAAGTACTGGGCCGTGCCGGTGATCCAGGCCCGCCCGGTGATGGTGGGGACCACGGCGGGCAGTGCGCCGACGGTGGTCTCCCCGATCAGCCGGCCGGTGAACTCCGTGCCGATGAACGACTCGTTGACGAAGTCACGGCCGATGGGAAGCTCGCCCCGGGCGTGGAGCTGGGCCATCCGGGCGCTGGTGCCCGTACCGCACGGGGATCGGTCGAACCAGCCGGGGTGGATGCCCATGGCATGCCGGGACCGTACGGCGTCGGAGCCGGGGGCGGCGAGATAGACGTGCTTGACCCCGGCGATGCGCGGGTTCTCGGGGTGGACGGGGCGGTCGGTGGCGTTGATGGCGTCCATGACGGCCAGGGAGGCGGTCAGCAGCTCGTCCTTGCGGGCGCGGTCGAAGGGGAGGCCGAGCGCGTCCAGGGCGACGATGGCGTAGAAGTTGCCGCCGTACGCCATGTCATAGGTGATCGTGCCATGTCCGGGTACCTCGGCCTTACGGTCGAGGGCAAGGCAGAACGCGGGCACGTTGGTGAGCCTGACCGAGCGGGCCACCCCGTCCTCCACCCGGACTTCCGCCGTCACCAGTCCGGCGGGGGTGTCGAGGCGGACCGTGGTGACCGGCTCACTGACGGGCACCATGCCGGTCTCCACGAGCACGGTGGCGACGCCGATGGTGCCGTGGCCGCACATCGGGAGCACCCCGGACACCTCGATGAAGAGCACACCGTAGTGGGCGTCCGGCCGGGTGGGGGGCTGGAGGACAGCGCCGCTCATCGCGGAGTGGCCGCGCGGCTCGTACATGAGCAGGGTGCGAATGTGGTCCAGGTGCTCCATGAAGTACGTCCGCCGCTCGGCCATGGTGGTACCGGGGATCACCCCGGTACCGGCGGTGATGACACGGGTGGGCATGCCCTCGGTGTGCGAGTCGACGGCGTGGAAGACATGGCGGGTGCGCATAGGGGTCCCCTCTTTCTGGTCAGCCGGTCAGCGGTGGCCTTCGGCGAGCGCTTTCTCGGTGGCCGCGCGCACGGCCGCGTCCTGCTCCGGGGTGAGGGGGCGGCGTGGCGGGCGGGTCGGGCCTCCCGGGCGGCCGGCGAGGTCCATGGACAGCTTGATGGCTTGTACGAACTCGGTCCTGGAGTCCCAGCGCAGCAGTGAGTGCAGGGACTTGTAGAGCGGTAGCGCCACTTCCAGATCCCCGTCGGCGGCGGCGCGGTAGAGGTCCGCACACACCTGGGGCAGAGCGTTGGGATACCCCGCGATCCAGCCGACCGCACCGGCGACGGCCAGTTCGAGCAGCACGTCGTCCGCGCCGATCAGCAGGTCGAGCCCCGGTGCGAGTTCGGCGATCTCGTAGGCGCGCCGAACATCGCCGCTGAACTCCTTCACGGCGACGACACCGTGCTCGGTATGGAGCCGGGCGAGGAGCCCGGGCGTGAGGTCGACCTTGGTGTCGTGGGGGTTGTTGTACGCGACGACGGGTACGCCGGAGCGCGCGACCTCGGCGTAGTGGGCCAGCACCGCCGTCTCGTCCGCGCGGTAGGCGTTGGGGGGCAGCAGCAGCACGGATCCGGCGCCCGCATCGGCCGCCTGGTCGGCCCAGCGACGCGCCTCGGCGCTGCCGTAGGCGGCGACGCCAGGCATCACACGGCTCCCGTCTCCGGCCGCGTCGATGGCGGTACGGACCACTCGGGCGCGTTCGTCGTCGGTGAGGGTCTGGTACTCACCCAGGGAACCGTTGGGTACGACTCCGTCGCAGCCGTTGGCTATCAGCCAGGCCACATGGTCGGCGTAGGCGTCGTAGTCGACGGAGAGGTCGTCGCGCAGTGGAAGGGCGGTGGCGACCATGATTCCGTGCCAGGGGCGGGTACGAGGTGCGAATGCCATGTCCAACTCCTCTTGTACTGTGTGACATTGTATAAGTGGGCGGTTGTCGCTGTCACCGGGTTCGCCCGGTCAGTGCTTGCCAGTCCGTGCGTGAGTGCGAACCTGCGTGTGCGTGGGTGCTTCAGGGTGATTCCGGCGGTTCGGCGAGATGGCCCAGCGGCACCGGACACGACAGCGGGCGCCGGTCCGCGACGGGCCCCGCTGCGGGGTCCTCACCGGTCAGCCAGTTCACGGCTGGGCCGCAGACACGCCCCTGGCACCAGCCCATCCCGGCGCGCGTGAGCAGCTTCACCGTCCGGGCGTCGTGCGCTCCGAGCTCACCGGCCGCCTCCTTGATCAGCCCGGCCGGCACCTCCTCACAACGGCACACCGTGGTGGTGTCGTCGAGCCACCCGGTCCAGCCGGAGCGCGGGCGGTGCGCGGCGGCCATCAGATCGGCGAAGGCTCTCATCCGGGCACGGCGGGCGGCCGCCCGGGCGGTGTGCCGGGAATGGGCGAGGACGCCGCGCAGGGTACGGGCGATGGAGCGTCCCGCCAGTTCTCCTTCGATCAGGGCGAGTTCGGCGCCCCCGATACCGCCGGTCTCGCCCGCCGACCAGACGCCGGTCACGGTGGTGCGTTGTTCACCGTCCACCCGCAGCGCCACGCCGCCGTCAGGGGTGCGGCGGGTGGCGCAACCGAGTTCCGCAGCGAGTTCGAGCTGCGGCACGAGACCGTGTCCGACGGCGACCGCGTCACAGGCGACACGCCGGGCACTGCCCGGCACCGGCCGCCAGTCTCGGTCGATCCTGGCGAGCGTGACGGCCTCCACCCGCTCGGTGCCATGGGCCGCGATGACGGCGTGCCTGCTGAGCATCCGTACACCGCGCCTCAGCAGCGCACCCGCGTGGACCGCGCCTTCGGCGAGTTTCCCGGGAACCCGCAGGAGGGTGGGCAGTCGGCGGGCGTAGGCGGCGTAGGACGACGCCTCCACCATGACGGGCACCTCGGCACCGGCCGCCGTGAGCGATCCGGCCACGGCGAGCAGCAGTGGTCCGCTGCCTGCCACGACGATCCGCCGACCAGGCAGCACCAGACCGGACTTGAGCATGGCCTGCGCCGCGCCGGCACCGATGACCCCGGGCACGGTCCAGCCCGGGAAAGGCAGTTGGCGCTCGTACGCTCCGGTGGCCAGCAGCACGGTACGAGCCCGGATCTGGGCGGGCCGCTCCTCCTCCACCCGGCTGCCCGCCAGGGCGTGAAACCGCCAACCAGAGGTGCCGCCGTCCGCGTCGGCGCCGTCGGGAAGGATCGTCCAGACGTGGTGTGCGGGAAGGTACCGGACGCGGCCCGCTTCCCGAAGTGTGCGCAGTCTGCGTTCCAGATCGGCGTAGGCGCTCCAGCCGTGGTGCAGGGCCTCCGGGCGGCGGGCACCGAGTGCGGCCGCCGGCCGGCGGTAGAACTGCCCTCCCGTCCGCTCCCCCGCGTCGAGCAGCGCCACCCGCACTCCCAGCTCGGCGGCTGTGACCGCCGCCGCGAGCCCCGCGGGCCCGGCCCCGACGACCGCGGTGTCATAGGGATCGCCGACGTCACACGGAGAGGTCGTCATGGCCGGTGCCCTCCTGTGTGGTGATCGCGTCGCCCGGACGTGCCGGAACCAGGCATGCCCGCTGGTTGGGGCGGCCGTTGACGGTGGCGAGACAGTCGTAGCAGACGCCGATACCGCAGAAGGCCCCGCGCGGTGTGCCGTTCACCCGGGTGGTGCGCCAGGAGAGGATGCCCGCGGCCCAGAGCGCGGCGGCGACGGTCTGCCCGGGAAGGGCCCGGATGGGACGTCCGTCGAAGGTGATCTCGTACGGAGGACCGGGGTCGGCCCGCACCAGGGACGCGGGAGTTCTGGTCACTGCGCCGCTCCTGAATCGTCGTCGGGGTGATCGGGGCGACCCGGGCGATCGGGCCGACCGGGGTGGCCACGGTCGCCCGAAGCGGGCGCGGGCGCCTCACCGAACCGGTCCGGCCGGAACGGTGCGAGCCCCAGGGCCTGTTGCCCCCCGCTCAGGGCGGCGGCGATCAGCAGCCCGGTGGCGGGCGCCAGTCCGATGCCGGCCCCCTCGTGTCCGCAGGCGTGCAGGAGTCCCGGCACCCTGGGGTCGGGCCCGATGGCGGGCAGATGGTCGGGAAGGTAGGGCCGGAAGCCGTGGTAGGCCCGCAGCACCCGCAGGTCTGCGAGCACGGGGAACAACTCCTTTGCCTGGCAGGCGAGTCGGCGCAGTGCCTCCCGGGACAGGCTTCGGTCGAAGCCCACCCGTTCGCGGGTCGCGCCGATCAGGACCGGTCCTGCGGGGGTGCCTTCGACAACCGCGGAGGACTGGAGAGTCGCTGAGCCGCTTGCGACATCGGCGATGTAGTCGGCGGCGTACACCTTGTGGCGCACGACGCGTGGCAGTGGTTCGGTGACCAGGACGAAGCCCCGCCGGGGCAGTACGGGCAGTTCGGTGCCCGCGAGCCGGGCGATGGCGCCGCCCCAGGTGCCCGCCGCGTTGACGACGGCGGGTGCGAGGAGTCCGCCGCGGGAGGTGCGTACGCCCCGGACGGCCCCGCCCGGTGCGGTGAGCACTCCGGTGACCTCCTCGCCGAGTCGGATGACCGCCCCGTGTTCACGTGCCGCGGCGAGCAGCCGGGCGGCCGCCACGGCGGGCTGGACCTGGGCGTCCTGAGGGTAGTGGAAGCCCCCCGCGAGCCCGGGTGCGAGATGTGGTTCGAGCTCGTGGAGCCGGTCGGCGGGGATTTCACAGGCGGCCACTCCGGAACTTCGCTGCCGTTCGGCGAACTTGCGCAGTGCGCCGAAGGCGGTCTCGTCGGGGGCCACGACAAGACCGCCCTTGGGTTCGTACTCGATATCCGGTGGCAGGGTCTCGGCCAGTTCGCGCCAGAGTCTGCCGGACAGCAGCGCGAGATCGAGTTCGGGTCCGGCTTCCTTGTCGGACACCAGGAGGTTCCCTTCCCCAGCGCCGGTGGTGCCGCCCGCGACCGAGCCGCGGTCGACCACCGCGACGGCCAGACCGGCGCGCCCGGGCGTGTACGCGCACGCCGCGCCGAGGGCACCGGCGCCCAAGTTGTGGGCGTCCCCGAGCGCTGGGGGCTCTGTGG
>NZ_JBHXFA010000099.1:5432-28763 GCF_042724175.1 Streptomyces sp. NPDC127084 | reverse complement strand
TCTCTCAGAGCTTCGTGGGGGGGGGGGTCGCGCGGGCGGCCGGGGGCGGGGGGGGCCCCCCCCCCGCGACTGCGAGCTCATATGCGGTTGGGGGTGATCATCTCTCGCGCGGTCTTCTTCTCTCTCGCCTGATCGACTTCGCTTCCGGCCGTATGACCGGCCGCGCGACCGACCGTGTGATCGCCTGCGTGGCCGGTGCTCCGTACCGCCGCGGTCATCTCTTGCGTACGACCACGAAGTCGGCGAGCGCGACAAGCTGCGCCCGCACCCGGTCCGGCATCTCGATCCTGTCCAGCGCGCCGACGGCGATCGCATGCTGCCGGCGGGCCTCGTCGGCGGTCCACTCACGGCCGCCGGCCTCCTCGATCAGCGCCGCCCGGGTGGCGAACTCCGCCTCGGAGAAGCTGTCGAAGTCGCTGCTCTTGGCGTCGGCGGCGAGCAGCTCACCGAGCCGCTCGGACGCGGGGCCGCCCGCGGCGAGCGCGGCGACGACCGGAAGCGACTTCTTGCGCTGGCGCAGGTCGCTCCAGGTCTGCTTGCCGGTCGAGTCGGGATCGCCCCAGATGCCGAGCAGGTCGTCCACGGCCTGGAAGGCGAGACCGAGGTGGTAGCCGTAGGTCTCCAGGGTGTCCGCGGTGCGGTCGTCGGCGCCGCCGAGGACCGCACCGATGGATACCGCGCAGGCGAGCAGAGCCCCGGTCTTGTTGCCCTCCATCTCCAGGCACTCCTCGACGGTGACCCGCTCGCGGTGCTCGAAGGAGATGTCCTGGGCCTGGCCGTCGATGAGTTTCCGGGTGGCGGCGGTCAGCCTGCGGGTGGCGCGGCCCGCCTCGACGGTGCCGAGTTCCAGCAGGATCTCGTTGGCCAGCGCGAAGAGCGCGTCGCCGACCAGAATGGCCTGGGCGGGGCCGTGCACCTTCCATACCGTGTCGCGGTGGCGGCGCTGCTCGTCACCGTCCATCAGATCGTCGTGGAGCAGCGAGAAGTTGTGCACCAGTTCGACGGCGACTGCACCGGGAACACCGGCTTCGGGGGCTGCCCCGGCGACCTGGGCGGACAGCACGGCCAGGGCGGGCCGTACCGCCTTGCCGCCGTCGCCGTCGGCGGGACGCCCCTGGGCGTCGATCCAGCCGAAGTGGTAGGCGGCGACGGTGTCCATGGGCGGCGCGAGCCGGTCCACGGCGGCACGCAGCACCGGGGCGGACAGGGTCCGCCCGCGCTCGAGCAGCGCGGTGACGTCCACGCTGTCAACAGCCGGGTTCGCCGAGGGCGCAGTCGGCACTTTCTCTCCTCTGGTTCCACTGCTCGGTGTCATACCGCCTCCTTGAGCGGATGTTCATGGGGGCGGCCGAGGTCGGTCAGCGCGGCGGCGGCGGCGCTGATACCACTGCGCACGGCCCCCTCCATGGTCGCGGGCCAACCGGTGGCGGTCCACGAGCCGGCCAGGTACAGGCCGGACGCAAGAGTGCGAGCGGCGGGCCGGAGCCTGCCCACGCCTGGGGTGGGAGCGAAGGTGGCGGTGCGCTCCCGCGTGACGAAGAAGTCGCACACCTCCGCGCCGTGCGCGGCCGGCAGCAGCCGTTCCAACTCGGGCAGATAGCGCTCTCGCAGTACGGTGACCGAGGTGTCGATCTCGTCGTGCGCTGCGGACTGCGACAGGGCCAGATACTGCCCCTCGGCGAGACCGGAGGCGTCCGTGCGGTCGAACACCCACTGGACAGGGCTGCCCAGTGCGGCGAAGAACGGCTTTCGCAGGACCTTGCGGTCGTAGACCACATGGATGTTGAGGATCGGCGCGGTGCCGATGCCCAGCAGCCGGTCCGGATCCTCAAGCGCGCCTTCCGGAAGCAGGGCGTGGGTCTCATGCTGGGGAACGGCCAGGACGACGGTGTCCGCGTCGAGGCGCAGGGTGCCTGCTGTGACGTTCCAGCGGCCGCCTTCGGTGCGGGTCACGGCACTGGCACGTGTCCGTAGTTCGGTGCGGACCCCGGCGCAGTCGAGAGCCTTGCGGGCCAGCGTGTCATGGAGGTCGCCGAGCGGGACCCGGGCCCAGCCGATGTCGGCGGCGCCGGGTGTGGAGAGCAGCCCGGTCTTGAAGACCATCGCGGCCAGGCCCAGCGACGCATGGTCAGCCGTGGCGTTGAGGGTCGCCACACCCACGAGGTCCCACAGCGCCTCGATGGCGCGCCGGGACTGGCCGTGCCGCCCGAGCCAGGTGGCGAAGTCCAGGGTGTCCAGGGTGGGGTCGGCGGGGTCGAGGCGCGCGAGCGCGAGCGCTGCGCGCCCGACGGCCGCCCGCTCGGCGAGCGAAAGATGCGGATATCCGGCCAGGCTGCCGGCGAGGTGCAGTGGCACCGGCAGTGCGGCGCGGCGCAGGTGCCCGAGTCGCGGGCGCCGTGGGTCGGCGACGTCGAGTACGGGGACGTCGAGCCGGTCCTGGAGCGGTGCCAGTCGCGCGCCCTCGACGCGGTCGAGGAACCAGCGGTAGGCGGTGCAGCAGCGCAGATACACATGCTGGCCGTTGTCGACGCTCAGCTCACCGCGTCGGAACGAGAAGGCGAGACCACCGAGTCGCGGCCGGTTCTCGACCAGGGTGACGCGCAGTCCCGAGTCGGCGAGCTGCAGGGCCGCGGTGACCCCGGCGAGTCCACCGCCGACGACCACCGCGTGCGGCTGCGCAGTCGTGGCGCCGTGTGCCGTCATGGACCCTCCCCGACCTCAAAGCGCGGCAGGTACGACCTCGTCGCACCGGCTTGCGTGTCCCGCGTGGTCGACCGCATCGCCATGGGCGGAGACGCGGCGATGTCACGGAAGGTTGCACATCGGTTACGGATAGCCGGAGGACACGGTACACAACGGGCGACATCGCGAACACTCAGAGCACGGCAGGCACGACTGTCACAGAGGTCGCAGCGGGCACGGCAGGGACGGTCCAAGACGGTACGGGGAGTGCGGGGCGTACGGGAAGGGCGGGTGGTACCGAACCGCATCAGGTGCGCCTCCTGACAGCCTGCGGAATGACACGCCGGGAGACATGCCGGGCGTCGAACCCCGACAGCCCGCGGACGGCGACGTAGGCCTTCTCACGCCCCGGCAGCGAGACCCGGCCGCGCAGCACCGCGCCGGGGTCGCGCTCGATGCGGTCGAGCAGCCGCCGGTAGATCCCGGCCATGGCCGCGACACAGGCCCCGCTGCGCCGGTCGAGCATGGGCAGCAGCCGGTAACCCTCCGCGAACAGGCCCCGGGCGCGCCGTACTTCGTAGTGGACGAGGCCGTCGAAGTCCGCGCCGTCGGGCAGCACCGGTTCGGTGAGACCCGTGGAGCAGCCGAACTTGGCGAGATCGTCGGACGGCAGGTAGGTGCGGCCGTCCGCCGCGTCCTCGCGGATGTCACGGAGGATGTTGGTGAGCTGGAGGGCGAGCCCCAGCGTGTCGGCGTACTCGGAGGCACGGTCGGCGCCCCGCGCACCGGGCTGCGTACCGAACACACCGAGTGAGAGCCTGCCGATGGCGCCCGCCACGCACCGGCAGTAGACCTTGAGGTCGTCCCAGGTCTCGTACATCTCGCCGCGGACGTCCATGAGGACGCCGTCGATCAGCTCGTCGAGTCCACCGAGCGGGATCGGGAAGCGGCGCGCGGCGTCGGCGAGCGCCACGGCCACGGGGTCGGTGTCGTCCTCCTCGACCTTGTCGCCGCGGATCCGGCTGAGGAGCTCGCGGGTCGACTCGAGCCGCTCGCGCTTGGCCGACTCGCCGAGGCCGCCGTCGCCGATGTCGTCGACCCTGCGGGAGAACGCGTACAGCGCGGACATGGCCTGCCGTTTGTCCGCGGGCAGCAGCCGGATCCCGTAGGCGAAGTTGCGTGCCTGGTGTCCGGTGACCGCCTCGCAGTAGCTGTACGCGGCCCGCACCGGCGCGGACACGAGCGGGTGCTCCTCCATACCGCGGCTCACCCCTCTCTACCGGCTCTACGCAAGACAACTCCCACTTCGCGCATCAGTCCCGCCCTGGTCGGTCTGGGTGGTCCGGGGAGTACGTCATACCCGGCGGCCTCGATCGCCGCGAGGGCGGCGCGCCCACCGGCCACAAAACCGGCGAGCAGAAGCCTGAGCCTGCCGTGCACGCTGCCCACGAGCGGGAGGCCGTCACCGAGCAGCCGCCCCGCGCGGTCGGCTTCGAACGCGACGAGCGCGCGCACCTGCGCGTTCCCCGTCGGTGCCGCGAGGTCCGCCTCGGTGACCCGGAACCGCTCCATGTCCTCGGCGGGGAGGTAGACCCGGTCGGCGGCCAGGTCCTCCGCGACGTCCTGGAGATGCTCCACGATCTGGAGCGCGGTGCATACGGAGTCCGACAGGCGCACCCGCTCAGGACTGGTGGTGCCGGTGACGGCGAGCACGAGCCGGCCGACGGGGTTCGCGGACAGCTCGCAGTAGGCGGCGAGGTCCTCGTAGGTCTCGTAGCGGCCGACGAGCTGGTCCTGGCGGTTGGCCTCGATCAGGTCGGTGAACGGCTCGGGGGTGAGCGAGTGGCGGCGCACGGTGGGCGTCAGGGCGCGAAGCAGCGGATGGTGCGGGGCGCCCCCGTCCCCCGGGTGGGCATCGACCTGACCGGCGGGGGCAGCGGCGGTGTCATCGGCCGGGGCGACGGGGCCCGGGAAGACCCGCCGCAGATCGGCCTCGAACGCGTCCAGCATCATCAGCCGGTCCTCGGCCTGTGCGGGGTCGAGCCCGAGCTGGGCCGCGTCCACGCCATCGGGCGCGAGGTCACCGTCGCCGATGTCGTCGACGAGCCGGGCGTATCCGTACACCGCCATCAGGTCGTCGCGCCAGGCCCTCGGCAGGAAGAAGGGGGCCACGGGAAAGTTCTCGTCCGCGGCCTTGTCCAGTGTGGTGCGCGAGGAGGCGTCGGGGCGCACCTGCCGGGTTCCCATCACGTCGGGCTGCCCGCTGCGGGGACGGCACCGCGAGCGCGGAGCTGGAGATCTTCCGTCATGGCCGTCACATCTCCCGTTCTACACTGCCGACCCAATACGTCCTATTTGGGACACGCCGCCGTGAATCAGCACCGGCATAGCTTACGTTGTACAGCCCCCGGAGCCTGGGCGGGGTACCGCGAGCGTCACAAGAACACTGCGATCCGTTACCAACCACCTCAAGGGACACAGGAATTGACGCCTGGACGACTGGTTGACGCGCTCGCACGCCGCACCCGTCCGCCGGACGGCGGGTGCGCCCGGCGCCGGATGCCGACCGCGCCCGTCGGCGGCGTCCTGTCCGGGCGATCCTTGAGGATCAGCCCGCGGCGTCAGATGCATGGACCCTGCCCCCGGCCCCCTCGGGCCGAGGTTGGGGTCTCCCCCGGCCTCCGGGCCGAGGTTGGGGTCTCCCCAGGCCTCCGGGCCGAGGGGAAGCATCGCAAGGCGGTGGGGGTCCCCCCGCCGAAGACAGGGGGAGATCGTCCTCGTACTGGGCGTACTCGGACGACTCCGACAACGCCTTGAGGTCCCCTTGAGTCCGGAGGGCCTGGGAAGAGCCCACACCCAGACGCGAAGGCCTGGGGCCTTCGCTACTTCCCGGTTTCCCTCTCGTACACCTTGAGCACCTCGGCGGTCGGTCCGTCCATCAGCAGCTCACCCTTCTCCAGCCAGAGCACCCGGTCGCAGGTGTCCCGGATGGAACCCAGGCTGTGGCTCACCAGGAACACCGTGCCCGCGTGCTTGCGCAGCTCGCGGATGCGCTCCTCCGAGCGGATCTGGAACTTGCGGTCACCGGTGGCCAGAGCCTCGTCGATCATGAGGACGTCGTGGTCCTTGGCGGCGGCGATGGCGAACCGCAGCCGCGCGCCCATTCCGGACGAGTACGTGCGCATCGGCAGCGTGATGAAGTCGCCCTTCTCGTTGATGCCCGAGAAGTCGACAATGCCCTGGTAGCGCTCGTGGATCTCCTCCTTCGACATCCCCATGGCGAGACCGCCGAGGATGACGTTGCGCTCACCGGTCAGGTCGCCCATCAGGGCGGCGTTCACACCCAGCAGGGAGGGCTGGCCGTCGGTGTAGACCTTGCCGCTCTCGGTGGGCAGCAGTCCGGCGATGGCACGCAGCAGGGTCGACTTGCCGGAGCCGTTGGTGCCGATGAGGCCGATGGCCTCGCCTCGGTAGGCGGTGAAGGAGACACCGCGCACGGCGTGCACCTTGCGCACCCCGCGCGTCTGCTCGCCGCGGTCGCGCTTGAGCATCCGGCTCAGGGCGGCCGTGGCACTGCCCTTGCCGCCGCTCGCTCCGTTGACGCGGTACACGATATGGACGTCGTCGGCGATGACGGTCGGCACGCGCGCGTCATCCGGCGTCCTGATGTCGCTGATACCCCTGATGTCGTCAGCCACGGCCATAACGCTCCTCCGCCTTCCAGAAGTACACAAAGCCGACCACGCCGAGCAGGACCGCCCAGCCCAGGGCCGCGAACCAGACGTGCGTGGGCAGGTTCGACGCGTCGTATCCGTCGATCAGGGCGAAGCGGATCAGGTCCATGTAGACGGCCGCCGGGTTGTACATCAGGACCTCGGCGATCCAGGCCGGCTTGTCCGCGAGCATTTCCTTGATCGAGAACATCACGCCGGAGCCGTACATCCATGTGCGCATGATGAACGGCATCAGCTGGGCCAGGTCGGGGGTGCTGCTGCCCCAGCGCGCCATGATCAGTGCGAGGCCGACGTTGAACACGAACTGGAGCGCCAGCGCCGGGACGACCAGCAGCCAGCTCAGCGAGGGATAGCTGCCGAAACCGACCGCGACGAGCACCAGCACGATCATCGAGAACAGCAGCTGCTGGAGCTGCTGGAGCGCGAACGAGATCGGCAGCGAGGCGCGCGGGAAGTGCAGCGCCCGCACCAGGCCCAGGTTGCCGGAGATCGCCCGTACGCCCGCCGTCACCGAGGTCTGGGTGAAGGTGAACACGAACACACCCGTCACCAGGAACGGGATGTAGACCTCCTTCGACATCCCGCGACCCGCGCCGAGGATGAGCCCGAAGATCAGGTAGTAGACGAACGCGTTCAGCAGCGGCGTCGCCACCTGCCACAGCTGGCCGAGTTTGGCCTGGCTGTACTGGGCCGTGAGCTTCGCCGACGAGAAGGCGAGGATGAAGTTGCGCCGGCCCCAGAGCTGCCTGACGTACTCGAAGAGCCCCGGTCGGGCACCGCTCACCGAGAGGCCGTACTTGTCGGCCAGCTCCGCCGGCTTCAGCCCGGCGTCGGGAGACGGCGGAGCGGTCGTCACGATCGCCCCGTCATGGGTTGTGTCACTCACAAGTTGAAACTTTCGTGTTCAAGATGCGCGTCAGTTGGGCGCTCAGATGGCGGCCAGGACCCGGATTACGCCCGATGCTCTCAGACCTCGGCCGGTCATACGACCGGTGGTCGGCCCAGCCTTGTCAGCCGCCATACCGTACGCCACTTCATGGGCTTACGAGGTCCGCACGGAGTCGTCCAGCCCTCCTTGAATCCACCGAACCACGCCTTGAGCGCCGACATCGAAGGACGCCTGGCGAGTGTGAGAAGAATCCACACCCCGAGGTACAGCGGCACCAGTGGCGCGGGCAGATTGCGACGGGCAAGCCACACCCGGTTACGGGCCACCATGCGGTGGTAGACCGCGTGCCGCGACGGCGGCGTGGTGGGGTGGTGCAGCACCATGTCGGAGCGGTAGTCGATCATCCAGCCGGCGTCCAGCGCCCGCCAGGCGAGGTCGGTCTCCTCATGGGCGTAGAAGAACTCGTCCGGGAGACCGCCGACCTGCGCGATGACCTCGGTGCGGACGGCGTTGGCGCCGCCCAGGAAGGTCGTCACCCGCGAGGAGCGCATCGGATCCGAGGCCCTCAGCCGCGGCACGTGCCGGCGCTGGGTGGCGCCGGTCTCCGGGTCGGCGATCCGGAAGCTGACGATGCCCAGGCTCGGGTCGTCGGTGAAGGCCCGGCGCACCAGCTCCGCGGTGTCGGTGTTCGGCAGCAGACCGTCGTCGTCAAGGAAGAGCAGCGCGTCGACCCGCGTACCGGAGGGGCCGAAGGCCTCGATACCGACGTTGCGCCCGCCCGGGATGCCCAGGTTCTCGGGCAGGTCCACGGTCCGTACGAACGGGAAGCCGTCCACACCGGTCACCGGGGCGCCGTTGCCGACCACGACCACCTCGACCGGGTCGCCCTCCTGCTTGGCGACGGAGTCGAGCAGGGCGCGCAGATCGTCGGGGCGGTTGCCCATCGTGATGATGACGGCACCGAGCCTCATACCGCCGGTCCCGCTCCCGCCGCTCATGCTCTCGCTGGTCATGACCCCGCTCACCTCAGCCTGCTGGAGACGAGGATGGACACCAGGTGCAGCACGGTCTGGAGCAGCGCGATACCGGCCAGCACGGCGACGCCGAGGCGGGAGAAGAACAGGTCTCCCCGGACCTGGTCGGCGATCGCGAGCACCAGGATGAGCAACGACGCCTCGATGCCGAGCACCAGCCGGTGGAACTTCAGCGCGGCGGCGGCCCGGCGGGCGAGCGCCATCCCGGACGAGCGCGGCTCGGCCGCCGCGTCCTTCACCGGCTCCATCCCGGCCTGGTGCCGGGCCACCCCGACCAGGTCGGTCTCGGCCTTGATCAGGATCGCGCCGAGCGCGGCCAGGGTGCCCAGGAAGGCCCACAGCCAGTCGATCCGCCCGCCGCCCCACAGGTCGGCCGCGCGCAGGCCGAAGCCGACCAGCACCGCGGCGTCGCACAGATACGCACCGACCCGGTCCAGGTACACACCGGACAGGGAGTACTGCTTCTTCCAGCGGGCGACCTCGCCGTCCACACAGTCCAGCAGCAGGTAGAGCTGGACCATCACGACGCCGAGCACGGCGCCCCAGATGCCCGGCACCAGCAGGGCGGGCAGGGCCAGCACACCGGCCAAGGTCATCAGATAGGTCAGCTGGTTGGGCGTGACCTTGGTGGTGACCAGGATGCGGGTGATGCGCAGCGAGATCTCCCGCATGTAGAGGCGCCCGCCCCAGTGCTCACCGCTGCGCCGGTCCTTCACACCCGCCGGGTGCACCACCGGGCGGAGTTCAGCTACGGATGGTCTTGGCATAGTCGGCGTACGCGTCCCTGATCTGATCGGTGGACAGGTCGAGGTGTTCGAGGATGGTGAAGCGCCCGGGGCGGGTCCGCGGCGCGTACTCGACGGCTCGGACGAATTCCTCGGACGAGAAGCCCATCTCGTCGGGCAGCACCGGCAGCCCGTGCTTGCGGAGCACGGCCGCGAACAGCGCGGACTCCTCACGGGCGCCGCGCAGATGCATCGCGAAGGCGGCGCCGAGGCCGACCTGCTCGCCGTGGCTGGCGGCCCGCTTGGGGTAGAGCAGGTCGAAGGCGTGGCTGATCTCGTGGCAGGCGCCGGACGAGGGCCGGGAGTCGCCGCTGATCGACATGGCGATACCGGAGAGCACCAGCGCCTCCGCCAGCACCGTGAGGAACTCGTCGTCACCGACACCGCCGGGGTGGCGGAGCACCGCCTCGCCCGCTGTGCGGGCCATGGCGGCGGCGAGGCCGTCCACGGACTCCCCGGTGACCTCGTGGGAGAGCTCCCAGTCGGCGATCGCCGAGATGTTGGAGATCGCGTCGCCGATGCCCGAGCGGACGAATCTGACCGGGGCGGCGCGCACCACGTCCAGGTCGATCACCATGGCGACCGGCGAGGGCACGCCGTACGAGCCGCGCCCGTTGTCGTTGTCCAGGATGGAGATCGGCGAGCACAGGCCGTCGTGGGCCAGGTTGGTGGCGACGGCCACCAGGGGCAGGCCGACGCGCGCGGCGGCGTACTTCGCCACGTCGATGATCTTGCCGCCGCCGAGGCCGACGACCGCGTCGTAGCGGCGCTTGCCCTTGATCTCGTCGGCCAGCCTGACCGCCGAGTCGATGGTGCCGTCCGCGACCTCGTACCAGTCGGCGCCGGGCAGCACCGGGGCGAGCCGTTCGCGCAGCGCCTGGCCCGAGCCGTTGCTGATCGCGATCGCCAGCTCGCCGGAGGCGGAGATCCGCTGGTCGGCCAGCAGGCCGGCCAGATCGTCCATCGCACCGCGGCTGATGTCGACGACGACCGGCGACGGAATGAGCCGGGTCAGTACTGGCACGCGATCTCACGGCCCTTCGCGAGGTCGTCGTGGTTGTCGATCTCGACCCACCTGACGTCGCCGATCGGTGCCACGTCGATGGTGAAACCGCGGTTGACCAGCTCCTGGTAGCCGTCCTCGTAGTAGAGGTCGGGGTCGCGCTCGAAGGTGGCCTTCAGCGCGTCGGCGAGTTCTTCGGCGGCCTCGGGCTCGATCAGGGTGACGCCGATGTACTCGCCGGTGGCGGAGGCGGGGTCCATCAGCTTGGTGATCTTCCGGACGCCCTCGCCGTCGGCGGTGATCACCTTCATCTCCTCGTCGGCGAGCTGCTTCACCGTGTCGAGGGCGAGGATGATCTTCTGGCCGTTGCCGCGGGCGGCGAGCAGGGTCCGCTCGACGGAGACCGGGTGCACGGTGTCGCCGTTGGCGAGGATCACGCCCCGCTTGAGGACCTCACGGGCGCACCAGAGGGAGTAGGCGTTGTTCCACTCCTCGGCCTTGTCGTTATCGATCAGGGTGAGCTTGAGGCCGTATGCCGCCTCCAGCTCGTCCTTGCGCGCGTACACGGCCTCCTTGCGGTAGCCGACGACGATGGCGGCCTCGGTGAGGCCGATCTCCCGGAAGTTCTTCAGCGTGAGGTCGAGGACCGACAGGTCCCCGTTCACGGGCACGAGGGCCTTCGGAAGCGTGTCGGTGTACGGACGCAGACGCCGTCCGGCACCGGCTGCCAGTACGAGGCCGATCATGCGGGTTCTCCTTCGTCATGTACGGCGGGTGCTCCGGCGGAGACCCAGAAGCGGATGGACTCCACGAGCACCACCAGGGCCACGGCCACCGCGAGCGCGGTGAGCGCGACGGCGAAGCCGGAGCCCTGTGCCACCAGTACGGCGGCGAGTACCGCCACCGCGAGTGTGCGGCCCTCGTGGCCGCCGATCGTGCGCACCAGCCAGGCGGGCGGCGCGCCGGTGCCACCGCGGATGCGGTAGACCGTGTCGTAGTGATGGTAGGCGACTGCCGCGACCAGCCCGAAAGCCGCGGGCAGCGCCCCCTCGACGCCTGACCGGGCGGCGAGCAGCAGGATCACGCCGTACTCGGTGGCCCGGAAGACCGGGGGGACGAGCCAGTCGAGTGCGCCCTTCAGCGGACGGGCGACGGCGAAACCGGAGGTCGCGACGTACAGCGCGGCGGCGGCGACCGGCCACCAGCCGCCGGGGGCGGTGAAGGCGGCGGCGCTCACCACCACGGCGCCGCCGGCCACCGCGGCCAGCAGCGGTGTGAACGCGGGCAGCCGCCGGGCGACCGCGGCGAAGGCCGCCGCGAAGCTGTCGGCGAGCAGGCCCGAGTCCGCGAGGTCGGCGAGTGCCTGGGCGGCGCGGTCGGTCCGGTGCGCCTTGCGGGGCACCGAGCGCAGCACACGGCCCGCCGTGGTGTACAGCGCCGCGAAGGAGCAGCCGACGAGCAGGGCGTAGAACACGATCCGGGGCGTGGTGAGCGCCGTCAGCACGGCGATCATGGCCCAGCGCTCGCCGATCGGCAGCACGATCATGCGGCGTACCCAGACCGTCCAGCCGACGCTGTCGAGCCGGTCGGAGAGTGCCGCGGTGGGGCTGGTGTTGGCGGTTGCGTCGTGGTTGGCCTCGGTGAAGGAGAAGTCCACGACATGCCGGCAGGTCTGGAGCACCATCGCGCCGAGGGCCAGGGCCCAGACGTCGTCACCGTTCCTGGCCGCGCCGAGTGCGAGGCCGGCGTAGAAGGCGTACTCCTTGACCCGGTCGAAGGTGGCGTCGAGCCAGGCGCCCATCGTCGAGTACTTCAGGGCGTAGCGGGCGAGCTGCCCGTCGGCGCAGTCCAGTACGAAGGAGAAGAGGAGCAGCAGTCCCGCGGCGACATAGCCGCCCCGGGTGCCCGTGGCGGCGGCTCCCGCCGCTATCAGCGCGGTGAGCAGCGAGGCGGTGGTGACGTGGTTGGGCGTCATTCCGCGGCGGGCGCACCAGCGGGCGATATAGCGCGAGTACGGGCTGATGCAGAAGGTGGTGAAGAAGCCGTCGCGGGCCTTCACGGCCGAGCGCAGCCGTACGGCCTCGTCGTCCACGGCCTCGACGGCCTGCCGTGCCTCGGCACGGGCCTGCGGGTCCTGCGGCACGGTCGCGACGAGCGAGCCGAGGTCGGGGCGGTGCGTGGCGACGCCCTCGGTGGCGAGCAGGTCGGCGACCCGGTCGGGTAGCGCGGCGGCCTGGTCCGACGCTGGGGGCGCGGTGACGACCTCGCCGGTGTCCCCGCTGCCGGCCGCGGGTGCTCTCCCGGCCGCGCGTACGGCATCCAGCAACGCCGTACGCGCCTGAGGCTGGGCCGTCACCGCGCCCGGCACGGCAGCGGCCGGGAAGCGGGGGTCGGTCAGCCCGAGGCGCAGGGCGTGCAGATGGCCGACGAGACGCGGGTCCACGACGGCGACGCGTTCGCCTGCCGGGACCGCGGCGATGAGCGCGGCGGTCTCGTCGGCACCGGAGGCCGTGCGGACGTCGAAGCCCAGCGACCTCAGATCGCCTTCGAGCGGCGATCCGGGTACCGGCGGACCGGTGAGGATGGCGGTCGACAGACGGACTCACTCCTTGGCGCTGATGGGTGGCTTGCACGGCGTCCCGGCCCGGCACCCGGGCGGCGACATGTCGGCTGAGGCTATCGGATGACCGGAATCCCGGGCTCACCGAGGTTTGGGGGCCGTGGGGTCACCTCAACCCCACCCTCTAGATCATCAACGATGGGCACCCCGACCGACAAACCGCGCGCGGACCGCGCACGGAAGCGCCGGCGGCGGCGCCCCGTAGGGTGGCGGCTATGACGTGGCTGATTACAGGCGGGACGGGCTATATCGGCGCCCATGTGGCGGGAGCCATGGCCGAGGCCGGGGAGCGGGTCGTCGTGCTCGACGACGTCTCGACCGGCGTCCCGGGGCGGCTCCCCGAAGGCGTGCCCCTGGTGCGGGCCTCGGTGCTCGACCGGGAGGTGCTGGACCGGGTGCTCGCCGAGCACGCGATCACGGGTGTAGTGCATCTCGCGGCGAAGAAGCAGGTGGGGGAGTCTGTGGAGCATCCGCTGCGCTACTACGCCGCCAATGTGCACGGGCTCACGGTCCTGCTCGAAGCCGTGGTCGCCGCGGGCGTACGGCGCTTCCTGTTCTCCTCGTCCGCCGCCGTGTACGGGGTGCCCGACGTGGAGCTGATCACGGAGGACACCCCCGCCGTTCCGATCAACCCGTACGGCGAGACCAAGCTCGTCGGCGAGTGGCTGGTCAGGGCGACCGGGCAGGCGCACGGCATCGCCACGGCCTGCCTGCGGTACTTCAATGTGGCGGGAGCGGCACGGCCCGAGCTCGCCGACACCGGGGTGTTCAACATCATTCCGATGTTCTTCGACCGGATGACCCGGGGTGAGGCCCCGCGGATCTTCGGCGATGACTATCCGACTCCGGACGGCACCTGCGTCCGCGACTACATCCATGTCGCGGACCTGGCCGACGCGCACCTCACCGTGGCCCGGCGGCTGGCCGCGCAGGACGGCGCGGGCGATCTCACTCTGAACGTGGGCCGCGGCGAGGGCGTGTCGGTACGCGAGCTCGCCCGGCTGGTGGCGGAGGTGACGGGGCACGGCACTCCGGCGGTCGTGGCACCCCGGCGGCCGGGTGACGCCGCGCGCGCCGTCGCCTCGGTCGAGCAGATCGGCAGGGAGCTGGGCTGGACGGCGACGCGCGGGGTGCGCGAGATGGTCGAGTCGGCCTGGGAGGGATGGTTGCTGCGCCATCCCGAAGCCGCCGCCCGCTGACTTCACCACGTTCTGACCTGCGGACATAACCGCAGGTCAGAGCACATGACAACGGTGTTCAGCTTCGTGTTGCCGGATACCCCCCACCCGTAGTTCACTGGGCCCCGGTCGGTCGATCGGACAGATCGCTCACCGACTCATCCGACAACTTTCCGGGAGGCAGGCTCATGGGGGCTGGGCACGACCACGGCCATACGCATGGCGCACCGCCGACGGGCACCGCGGCCGCCGCCTACAAGGGGCGGCTCCGGGTGGCGCTGGCGATCACGCTGAGCGTGATGGCCCTGGAAATCGTGGGCGGCATCCTGGCCGACTCGCTGGCGCTGATCGCGGACGCGGCGCACATGGCCACGGACGGCCTGGGCCTGGCCATGGCGCTGCTGGCGATCCATTTCGCCGCCCGCCCGGCCGACGCCCGGCGCACCTACGGCTTCGCCCGGGCGGAGATCCTCGCCGCCCTGGCCAACTGTCTGCTGCTGCTCGGCGTGGGCGGGTTCCTGCTGTACGAGGCGGTACAGCGGTTCATCACCCCGGCCGAGACCAAGGGCGGGCTGGCCATCGCCTTCGCTCTGGTCGGCCTGATCGCCAACATGGTGTCGCTGGCCCTCCTGGTGCGGGGGCAGAGCGAGAGCCTCAATGTGCGCGGTGCCTATCTGGAGGTGCTCGCGGACGCGCTGGGCTCGGTGACGGTGCTGGTCTCGGCGGGCGTCATCCTGGCCACCGGCTGGCAGGCGGCCGACCCGATCGCCTCGCTGGTGATCGGGCTGATGATCGTGCCGCGCACGGTCAAGCTGCTCAGGGAGACGCTGAACGTCCTACTGGAAGCCGCGCCCAAGAACGTCGACATGGCGGAGGTGCGTGAGCACATCACGGCCCTGCCGGGTGTGGAGGACGTCCACGACCTGCATGCCTGGACCATCACCTCGGGGATGCCGGTGCTCTCGGCCCATGTGGTGGTCGCACAGGAGGTGTTGGACACGGTCGGCCACGAGAAGATGCTGCACGATCTCCAGGGTTGCCTCGGGGCCCACTTCGACGTGGAGCACTGCACCTTCCAGCTTGAACCGGGAGGCCATGCGGAGCACGAGGCCAGGCTGTGCCACTGATTGGCTGCGCGCCCGAACGGTGTCTCCCGGTGTAGGCGAGGTCCTGGAACCGGGTTGGGTACGGGCACATCGAGCCGATGCCTGACGGGAAACCACCAGCGCGGGTCGGCAGCCGTACACCGAACCGGCTGCCGACCGGGAAGATGGGCGCCATGACGCGACAGAGTGACCTCGAAGGCGCCCGCTGGCGGATCCGCCCCGAGACGGCCGCCGATCGGGCAGCCGTCCACGCCGTCAACGCGGCGGCGTTCCCGACCCCCGATGAGGCCGACCTCGTGGACGCGCTCCGCGAGGACGGGACGGCGTGGCTGCCCGGGCTGTCGTACGTGGCCGAGGCACCGGACGGCTCGATCGCGGCCCACGCGCTGCTGACCCGCTGCCGGGTCGGGGGCGCGCCCGCGCTGGCGCTGGCGCCGTGTGCCACCGCGCCCGGGTTCCAGCGGCAGGGTGCGGGCACCGCAGTGATCCATGCCCTGCTGGACGCAGCACGGGCGCGTGGTGAGCGTCTGATCGTGGTGCTGGGCCATCCGGATTTCTATCCCCGCTTCGGGTTCACTCCGGCCTCACGACTGGGAATCGCACCGGGGTTCGACGTCCCCGACGAAGCGATGATGGCACTGGTCCTGGACGGTTCCACTGACGTACCGCGGGGCATGATCACGTACCCCGGAGCCTTCGGGGTCTGATCCACCGTCCCGTCCGCGTCTGCCGCCCGTCAGCACGGCAGCGCGGCAGGCGCGGACATGCCCCAAGAGCGGCGAATGAGGAACAAGACGCCTTTTTGCGGCAGACTGAATCGGCCCCCAGGCCGTGGACCGAAGCGAAGGATGGCTATGCCGACCACACCCGCCACCGCGGCGAACAGCTCGCCGAACGGCACTATGCAGCCGATCTTGCTCGAACTCGTCGACGAGAGCGGCCGGACCATCGGCACCGCGGAGAAGCTCGCCGCCCATCAGGCACCCGGTCAGTTGCACCGGGCCTTCTCGGTGTTCCTCTTCGACGAGCAGGGGCGGTTGCTGATCCAGCGCCGTGCCCTCGGGAAGTACCACTCCCCCGGTGTCTGGTCGAACACTTGCTGCGGGCACCCGTACCCGGGTGAAGCACCGTTCACCGCCGCTGCCCGGCGCGTCTACGAGGAGCTCGGTGTGTCGCCGTCCCTGATGGCGGAGGCGGGCACCGTTCGCTACAACCACCCGGATCCGGCTTCCGGTCTGGTCGAGCAGGAGTACAACCACCTCTTCGTGGGCATGGTGCAGGACTCACTGCGGCCCGACCCGGAGGAGATCGACGGCACGGCGTTCGTCTCGGCCGCCGAGCTGACCGAGCGGCACGCCGGTGACACGTTCTCCGCGTGGTTCATGACGGTGCTGGACGCCGCCCGCCCCGCGATCAAGGAGCTCACAGGTTCGGCCAGCGGCTGGTAGCCCACCGGTCGGGGGCCTCCAGGGGCAGCATCACCCAGATGACCTTGCCGCCGGTGGTGGTCTGCTCCACGTCGCAGCTACCGCCCGCCTCCCGGGTGATCTCCCTGACCAGCAGTAGACCGCGACCGCCGGTCTGCGCGTAGTCGGTCTCCAGCGCCCTGGGTCGGTACGGGTGGTTGTCCTCGACGGCCACCCGGATCCAGTCGGCACCGATCGCCACTTCCACGGCGAGCTCGGGTGAGAGCAGAGCCGCGTGCCGCACGGCGTTGGTCACCAGCTCGGAGACGATCAGCAGCAGCCCCTGGAGCAGTTCGTCCCGCACGGGAACGCCCTGGCGCCGGATCAGATCACGGACGGCGTGCCGCGCCTGGGGAACCGAGACCTCCACTGCCGGTGCGATGAACCGCCAGACGCCTTCGTACGACAGTGACCGCGCCGGGACGCTGCCGGGGCTCTCCATAGTCCCGCACCCACCCTCGTGAATCGTGGTCAGGAAGCCTGGCCCGAGTGGTCAGGGAACCTGTTGACCAGCTGTCTGATCGAGTGTGGGAACGGGCTGGTCCATGCCGGCTCGCCGACCGTAAATAGACGCCTATCGGTGATTCGCGACCGCTCAGGTCCGGTCTTGCCAGCGGCCCGACGGATCCTGCTCGGGCACCGCCCGATAGCATCCGGTCATGGACCGAACGGAGCCGCAGCAGGGGCAGATCTCCGCGGTGGTGGCGGACTCGGTTGCCACCGTCGTCATCGGCAATCCCGGCAAGCGCAATGCGATGACCGCCGCGATGTGGACCGCACTGCCGACCCTGCTGGAGGGACTCGCACGGGATCCCGCCGTCCGGGCACTGGTACTGACCGGCGCGGGGAGCACCTTCTGCGCCGGTGCCGACATCTCCTCGCTGCGGGCTCACACACCCGGTGCGGACGAGGACCCGCAGAGTCTCGCGGTACGCGCCGAGGAGGCGCTCGCCGCGTTCCCCAAGCCGACCATCGCGGCGGTGCGCGGCTACTGCGTGGGGGGCGGCTGCCAACTGGCCGCCGCCTGTGATCTGAGGTTCGCCGAGGAGGGCGCCTCCTTCGGTATCACCCCGGCCAAGCTGGGCATCGTCTACCCGGCGTCCTCCACCCGGCGGCTGGTGGGACTGGTCGGGCCCGCGACGGCGAAGTACCTGCTGTTCTCGGGTGAGCTGATCGGGTCGGAGCGAGCGCTGCGCACCGGCCTCGTGGATGAGGTGCTGCCGGAGGACGAGCTGGGCAAGCGGGTCGCCGAGTTCACGCGCGTCCTGGTGAGCCGATCCCAGCTGACCCAGGCGGCGGCGAAGGAGTTCGCGGCGGGGCGCACCGACCGGGACGCCCACTGGACGGCCCAGGCGCGCTCCAGCGGCGACTCCGCCGAGGGTGCCGCCGCCTTCCTGGAACGCAGGGCACCGCGGTTCACCTGGACGGGGTGACGGCGCGGCCGGTTGTGTGTGTCGCCGGCGACGCGGCCGCGCCGAGCGGTCGTCAGCCTGCTTCGACCACCGCCTGCCCGGAGCCGCTGCGCCAGTAGGCGACGATGTCCGCGGGCGCCTTCTCGGGTGAGCCCGCGTCGTAGGGCGGCTGCGGATCGTATTCGGTGAGCAGTTGCACGGTCTGGGCGACCCGGTCGCCCGCGATCCGTCCGAGCAAGTGAAGCGCCATGTCGATACCGGAGGACACTCCGGCGGCGGTGACGTACTTGCCGTCGAAGACGACACGCTCGCCCGTCGGTTCCGCGCCGAGATCCCGTAGCGCGTCGAGTGCCAGCCAGTGGCTGGTGGCCCGGCGGCCTTCGAGGAGTCCGGCGCCCGCCAGCACGAGGGACCCCGTGCACACGGAGGTGGTCCAGGTACTGCCCGCGTCCATGGCCCGCAGCCAGTCCAGGACCAAGGGGTCCTTCATCGCGTCCCGCGCCCCGGGGCCACCGGGCACGAGGACGATGTCGGCGGCTGTCATCTCGGCGAAACCGCGGTCGGCGTGCAGGGTGAGGTTGTCCTGGTCGTTGCGCACCGGTCCGGCGTTCGCGGCCACGAAGACGGTCTTCGCGCCCGGCATCCGGCTGAGCATCTCGAACGGGCCCACGGCGTCGAGTGCGGTGAAACGGTCGTAGAGCACTATGGCGATCTGCATGGTGCGGGGCTCCTCTGCGTCGGCGAAAAGGTGGGGCAGGGTCGGGTCGGGAAAGTCGGAGCGGTCTGAGCAGTCAGGGGCGGTCAGAGTCGGGGTGCCGTCGCGGTGCGCGGGGCGCTGAAGCGGCGGCGGTACTCGGCGGGCGCCGTGCCGACGGCCTTGACGAAGGCGCGCCGCATCGCCTCCGCCGTGCCGTAGCCGCAGGCGCGGGAGATCTGCTCGACACCGTCGTCCGTGTCCTCCAGTAGGCGCCGGGCGTGCTCCAGCCGCACCCGGTCGACATAGCGCCCCGGTGTGGTCCCGGTCTCCGATCGGAAGGCGCGGGCGAACTGACGGGGCGAGAGCCGGGCGCGGGCGGCCAGGGCGTCGACCGACAGATCGCCGCCGGGATGCTCGGTGATCCACTGCTGGACGTCGCGCAGCGGTTCGCGACGGGCCGTCTGCGCGGAGAGCTGCGCGCTGAACTGCGCCTGGTTGCCCGGACGGCGCAGGAACACCACCAGATGACGCGCCACGTTCAGGGCGATATCCCGGCCCAGGTCCTCCTCGACCAGCGCGAGCGCGAGGTCGATCCCGGCGGTGACACCGGCCGATGTGGCGATCCGCCCGTCCCGTACGAAGATCGGATCCGGATCGACCGCCACCCCCGGATGGTCGCGGGCGAGGGTCTCGCAGAGTGACCAGTGCGTGGTGGCCCGGTGCCCGTCCAGCAGCCCTGCCTCGGCCAGCAGCAGCGCACCGCTGCAAACCGAGACCAGCCGCTGAGCGCCGGGAGCGTGGATCCCGAGCCACTCGATCAGCCGGGCGTCCGAGTGCCTGGTGCCCTCGCCGCCCGGGACGATCAGGGTGTGGGGCGGCCGGCAGTCGCCGAGGGTGCGGTCGGGCACGAGGGTGAGCCCGCTGGAGGTACGGACGGGTGCGCCGTCGAGGGACGCTGTGCGGATGCGGTATGTGAACGGCGCGCCGGGGGACTTGCCGGCGCCCGCGAAGACTTCCAGGGGGCCGGTGACATCGAGGCTCTGCACTCCGTCGAAGAGCACGATCAGCACGGTCCGCTCGGGTTGCTCGGGCATGTATCCATGGTCAGCGCCGACCCCGAACGACCGCAATGACAAGAATCCCACCTTTCCAGCCATCGGGCGCGTGCACCTGGCCCCGCTGAGCCCTTCCTCAGAGCCCGGACTTTCCAACGTACCGACCAGTCGGTAACGTGCGGTTCATGACCTCTCTGCCCCCACGCGCGGCGCGCCGCTGCGCCGGCGCCCTCAACTCGACGCACGCCATCGTGTACTTCTCGCCGGACCTGCCCGCGTCCTTCGCCGGGATCGGGATCGAGGACCGCAGCGCAGCCGCCCTCTCCGGGCGGGCAGCGGCGCTGGGCGCCGTCGGTCCGGGCACGGTCGCGGCGGCGTTCTCCAACTACAACCACGAGCTGCTCTCCCACCACTTCCCCGCGGTGTGGGAGACAGCGTCGCCCGCCACCGTGCTGGCCGCCCGGCTGCGAGCCGTCGATGCGACGCTGCGCAGGCTCCTCGGTGACGAGGGGGTCGAGTCCAGGGAGATGGCCGAGGCCGCGGGACTGGCACTGCGCGCCACGGAGGCGTGCAGCCGCCACGCCCGGCCGCTCTACTCGGCACACGCCGATCTGCCCGTACCGGATGAACCGCACCTCGCGTACTGGCACGCGGCGACCCTGCTGCGTGAACACCGTGGTGACGGCCATCTCGCCGTGCTGCTGTCGGCCGGGCTCGACCCGCTGGAGGCGATGGCCAGCCACACCGCCACCGGCAAGGGCATGTCACCCCGCTGGGCCCTCGCCAGTCGTGGCTGGCGGCGCGCTGACTGGGACGCGGCGCGCGAGCGGCTGCGCGAGCGCGGACTGCTCGGCGCCGACGGCGAACTGACCGCGGAGGGCAAGGTGTTGCGCGAGGAGCTGGAGGTCGGGACCGACCGTCTCGACGCCGCCCCGTACGAGCACCTCGGTCTGGCGTCCGTCGAACGCCTCACCGAGCTCGCGTATGGGTTCCTGAACACGGCGGTCTCTTCCGGTGCGTTCCCCGCGGATCTGATCGGCAAGGACTGACCGCTGTCGCCGCGCCCCGGAGGGGGCACGCGACACGGCCCCCGGCCACCCGGCAGAATGCAGGCAAAGGGGCCGCGGACCAGACCGCACGGGCCCCCAGGCACAGCCAGCATCAGAAGGCGAGTCGGGAAACCGTGACGACGTCCATCGAAGGCAGGATCGCCGAGGAGCTCGGCGTACGCGAGCGGCAGGTGAGGGCGGCTGTCGAGCTGCTTGACGGCGGGTCCACCGTGCCGTTCATCGCGCGCTACCGCAAGGAAGCGACCGAGATGCTCGACGACGCGCAACTGCGCACACTTGAGGAGCGCCTGCGATATCTGCGGGAGCTTGAGGAGCGGCGCACCGCGATCCTGGAGTCCGTACGCGAGCAGGGCAAGCTCACGGACGAGCTTGCGGCGCAGATCCGGGCGGCCGACACCAAGGCCCGCCTCGAGGACATCTATCTGCCGTTCAAGCCGAAGCGGCGCACCAAGGCGCAGATCGCCCGCGAGGCCGGTCTCGAGCCGCTCGCCGACGGGCTGCTCGGCGATCCCTCCGTCGAGCCGCTCGCCACCGCGGCAGCGTTCGTGGACGCGGACAAGGGCGTGGCCGATCCGGCGGCCGCGCTGGAGGGCGCCCGGGCGATCCTGACCGAGCGTTTCTCCGAGGACGCGGACCTCATCGGCGAGTTGCGCGAGCGGATGTGGACGCGCGGGCGGCTCGCGGCGAAGGTGCGGGAGGGCAAGGAGGAGGCCGGCGCCAAGTTCGCCGACTACTTCGACTTCGCGGAGCCGTTCACCGAGCTGCCCTCGCACCGGGTGCTGGCGATGCTGCGCGGTGAGAAGGAAGAGGTCCTCGACCTGGTCCTGGAGCCCGAGGAGCCGTCGGACGAGCCCGGCCCCTCGACGTACGAGGGAATGGTCGCGCGCCGTTTCGACGTGGCCGACCGTGGCCGCCCTGCCGACAAGTGGCTCGGGGACACGGTGCGCTGGGCCTGGCGGACCAGGATCCTCGTGCACCTCGGCATCGATCTGCGGACGCGGCTGCGGACCGCAGCCGAGGACGAGGCGGTGCGGGTCTTCGCGGCCAACCTGCGCGACCTGCTGCTCGCCGCCCCGGCCGGCACCCGGGCGACGCTGGGTCTCGACCCGGGTTTCCGCACCGGTGTGAAGGTCGCCGTCGTGGACGCGACCGGCAAGGTCGTCGCCACGGACACGATCTATCCGCACGTCCCGGCGAACAAGTGGGACGAATCGCTGGCGAAGCTGGCACGGCTGGCCAAGGAGCACTCCGTCGAGCTGGTCGCGATCGGCAACGGCACCGCGTCCCGCGAGACGGACAAGCTCGCCACCGAGCTGATCGCCAAGCACCCAGAACTGAAGCTGACCAAGGTGATGGTGTCCGAGGCGGGAGCGTCCGTGTACTCGGCCTCCGCTTTCGCCTCGCAGGAGCTGCCGGGACTCGATGTCTCGCTGCGCGGAGCGGTGTCGATCGCACGCCGGCTCCAGGACCCGCTGGCCGAACTGGTGAAGATCGACCCCAAGTCGATCGGCGTCGGCCAGTATCAGCACGACCTGTCCGAGGTGAAGCTGTCCCGTTCGTTGGACGCGGTGGTCGAGGACTGTGTGAACGGTGTCGGTGTGGACGTCAACACGGCGTCCGCGCCGCTGCTTTCGCGGGTGTCCGGCATCGGTACCGGGCTCGCCGAGAACATCGTGTCGCACCGCGACGCCAACGGCCCGTTCCGCTCCCGCAAGGAGCTGAAGAACGTGTCCCGGCTCGGCCCCAAGGCGTACGAGCAGTGCGCGGGCTTCCTGCGGATCCGCGGTGGCGACGACCCGCTGGACGCGTCCAGCGTGCATCCCGAGGCGTACCCGGTGGTGCGGCGGATGGTGAAGGACACGGGCAGCGAGGTGGCCGGGCTGATCGGCAACACGGCGGTGCTGCGCTCGCTGCGCCCGGATGACTTCGTGGACGAGAAGTTCGGTCTGCCGACGGTCAGCGACATCCTGCGCGAGTTGGAGAAGCCGGGACGCGACCCGCGACCGGCGTTCAAGACGGCGACCTTCAAGGAGGGCGTCGAGAAGCTGGCGGACCTGGCGCCGGGGATGGTGCTGGAGGGTGTCGTCACCAATGTCGCCGCCTTCGGCGCGTTCGTCGACGTCGGCGTGCACCAGGACGGTCTGGTGCATGTGTCGGCGATGTCCCGCACTTTCGTCAAGGACCCGCGGGACGTGGTGAAGCCGGGTGATGTGGTGAAGGTGAAGGTCCTCGACATCGACATCCCCCGCAAGCGGATCGCTTTGACGCTGCGGCTGGAGGACGAGGCGGCGCAGAAGACCCCCGGTGGCGGTGGCACCGGCGGCCAGCGCCGTGAGCGCGGCCAGGGCGGTCGCCCGCCCCAGCAGCGCCAGGGCGGTGCGGGGCGCGGTGGCAACGGCAGCGGCGGTAGCGGTGGCGGTCGCCCGGCAGCGGCTCCGGCGAACAGCGCGATGGCGGATGCCCTGCGCAAGGCGGGGCTGCTCGGGCCGAACAAGGGCGGCGGCAAGTAGCAGCCCTGCGGAGCGCGGGGGGGGGGGTGACGGCCTCCCGCCCCCCCGCGGGCCCTCACCTGCCCCCAAATCGCCCTAACAACACCCCCC